>JBBSOR010000001.1:0-118315 GCA_038259535.1 Propionibacteriales bacterium
AGATCAGCCAGGCCGCGTGGGCCTGCGCCGACCCGGGCCTGCAGTACGACGACACGATCAACGACTGGCACACCAACCCGGAGACCGGCCGCATCACCGCGTCCAACCCGTGCTCGGAATACATGTCGCTCGACAACTCCTCGTGCAACCTGGCGTCGCTCAACCTGCTGAAGTTCCTCAAGGACGACGACACCTTCGACGCCGCCCTCTTCGCGAAGGCCGTCGAGTTCATCATCACCGCGATGGACATCTCGATCTGCTTCGCCGACTTCCCGACCGAGCCGATCGGCGACACCACCCGCGACTACCGCCAGCTGGGCATCGGCTACGCCAACCTCGGCGCGCTGCTCATGGCGATGGGGCTGGGCTACGACTCCGAGGGCGGCCGATCGATGGCTGCGGCCCTCACGTCGCTGATGACCGGCACGTCCTACAAGCGCTCCGCCGAGCTCGCCGCCATCGTCGGCCCCTACGCCGGCTACGCCCGCAACGCCGACGCCCACAAGCGCGTGATGCGCAAGCACCAGGCGGCCAACGACGTCGTCCGCGTGCTGCACACCGAGGACGGCCGCGTGCACAAGCTGGCCACCCAGGCGTGGGCCGACGTGATCGCGACCGGCGAGGCCAACGGCTTCCGCAACGCGCAGGCCTCGGTGCTCGCGCCGACCGGCACCATCGGCTTCATGATGGACTGCGACACCACCGGCATCGAGCCCGACTTCTCGCTCGTGAAGTTCAAGAAGCTCGTCGGCGGCGGCTCGATGCAGATCGTCAACCAGACGATCCCGCGCGCGCTGCGCAAGATGGGCTACCAGCCCGAGCAGGTCGAGGCGATCGTCGCCTACATCGGCGAGCACGGCCACGTGGTCGACGCCCCCGGCCTCAAGGCCGAGCACTACGAGATCTTCGACACCGCGATGGGCGCCCGCTCGCTCAAGCCGATGGGCCACGTGCGGATGATGGCGGCCGCGCAGCCGTTCCTGTCCGGCGCGATCTCCAAGACGGTCAACCTGCCCGAGACGGCCACGGTCGAGGAGATCGAGGACGTCTACCTGCAGTCGTGGAAGCTCGGCCTCAAGGCCACCGCGATCTACCGCGACAATTGCAAGGTCGGCCAGCCCCTCTCCGACGGTGGCGGCAAGGCCAAGAAGGACGCCGCTGACGCCAAGGACGCGGCCGACGCTGCGAACACCAAGGTCGTGGAGAAGGTCGTCTACGCCCCGGTCCGCAAGCGCCTGCCCAAGTCGCGCGTCTCCCGCACGACGTCGTTCACCGTGGGCGGTGCCGAGGGCTACATGACCTCCGGCGCCCACGACGATGGCCAGCTCGGCGAGGTCTTCCTCAAGCTCGGCAAGCAGGGCTCGACCCTGGCCGGGGTGATGGACGCCTTCTCGATCGCGGTGTCGATCGGCCTGCAGTACGGCGTCCCGCTGGAGACCTACGTCTCGAAGTTCACCAACCTGCGTTTCGAGCCCGCCGGCCTCACCGACGACCCGGACGTCCGCATGGCACAGTCCCTGATGGACTACGTGTGGCGCCGCCTGGCCCTGGACTACCTCACCTTCGAGGAGCGCTCGGCCCTCGGCATCTACTCCGCCGACGAGCGTCAGCGCCACCTCGAGACCGGCTCCTACGAGCCGTTCGTGGAGACCGGCTCGGCGTCCGAGCTCGTGGAGTCCGCTCCGGTCACTGCCGAGGTCGTCGAGGCCGACATCGTCGAGGCGTCGGTCAAGCCCGCCCCCATGGAGGCCAAGACCACGGCCGAGCTCTTCGAGAAGCTCACCGGTACCGCCGTGGACTCGCCGCTCTGCATGACCTGCGGCACGAAGATGCGGCCGGCCGGATCGTGCTACGTGTGCGAGGGCTGCGGGAGCACTAGCGGCTGCAGCTGATGTCGAGTCTCATGAGTGAGTCACGAGATTCGCGGAAGTGAGCCACAGGATTCGCACGTGTGAGTAACAAGATCGCGGAAGTGAGTCACAAGCTGAGTCACGACTCTGAGGCGTGAAAAGGCCCGGAGGGACTGGACAGTCCCTCCGGGCCTTCGCCATGTCTGGCTAGAAGTCCAGGCAGTAGGCTGTGTCTGGCGACAGTTCGTGCCGAAATCCCTTGTCAGGGCGCTGGTCCACGAGTGCTCCGAGGTTGTGGAGTCGGCCGAGCTGAACGATCTGGTCGTTCCGGTCCTGCTGCTTGGACAAGGTGCCATTCAACGCCGCGAGGAGTGCTTGTGCCGCGGAGTGGTTGAGCCCTTCCTCGTCGTCCCGCAGTAGTTCGAGGCGGCGCTCGACATCGCCAGCGTCCTTGGCTGGGCGAAGGATGTACCCCGTGCTGGCCCGTTGAATGGTGAGGCCGATGGCGGCGAGTTCGCCATTGGCGCTGCCTCGCACCGTGCGGAGTCGGGTGAGGTCCCATCCGAGGGCGCGGGCGAGACGGTCGGGCTGGTGGGCTCGTCGTTGGCCCGCAAGGACCTGGACCAAGAGGCGGACGTCGTCGTCAGTGCCCGACGTGGAGCTCGCCGGCGGGCAGTCCAACAAGTCACCCCACGTGATACCGAGCTCGCAGGCAATGCGTCGAACATCGGCGATCGAAAGGGTAGTGCTGAGCGCGTTCCTGCTCACGATGGACCTCATCGACGTCGAGGTCAGCCCGGTGCGCCGAGCCAGTTCGCGTTCACTGATCCCGAGTGCGTGTAGTCGCTGCCGGACGAGGTGGCCGTTGATCCAGACTGCCTTGATGGCCGCCATCACGCAGCCCCCTGATCTGTGGAGGGCGGTGAGGCGTTGATGTCGAGCTGACGCAAGGAGACGCCCAGCAGCCCGCGGAAGCGGTCGTGGGCCTTGTCCTCGCGTGAGCGGTTCGGAGTATCACCCGGGATGCCGAGGTCGATGGCGGCGTCGCGGCGGGCCGTGCTGATCCGTCGAGGATCGACGGGGACCAACGGATCGCTCGCTTGTGCGCCGAGGAGACCGAGATAGGTCGAGTGCACTCGCAGAACTTCCTGGGAGGGCACTGACAGAGGGAGCCCAGCTATGTCGCCTTCGGTGTTGACCTCGGACACCCTCAGCGCCGCGACAGCGTCGACCGAGAGTCCAGCATCGAGCAGGACCACGGCCGCGGGTCGCCAGGTGCCCCGATAGGCGCGCAGCGCTCGGAGTTCGGGCTGGGACAAAGGACGGTGCTCCCCGTGGGGCACGAGCCGTAGGAAGTGGTCGAGGTCGACCTTCAACAGCACTGAGTGGCGGAACATCGCAGCTTGGGCAGCACGGATCATGGTGACGACCTCGGCCGGGTTTTCAGTTGTCTGGCATAGGGCAAGGAGGCGGTCGCCTGCCTCAACCTCGCCGATGAACGGATTTGTGAGCACCCCCTTGGCGGTACGCAGGTACACGGCGTCGACGGCGGCGAACTCCTCTGCGGTGAGCAGGTCCCGCGCACGAGCGCGGAACACGTAGAAGTCGCCTCGCGGCACAGATGCCGGGAAGTCGCCCCTGATCCCCGTGGGTTCCCGCGGCGTCGTTGATGGCAGAAGGCCGAGCATCTCGGCGTCATCATCGTGGACACGTCCGCCCCGTGCCTCGACCCATCCTGCGAGGTCGCCACCGGCTACGTCGTCACACGTGAGAGCTAGACGTGCGTCGGCGCCCGTCACAACGTCGGCGAGAATGTCTAGGAGGTCGGTGTTGCCGAAAGGGTGGAGCATGTCGGCGTGCCGGACCACCACCAGTCTTGTCTCGAAGGCCGCGAGACGAGCCCGGATGTGCAGAACGTCGTCGCTGACGCTCCGCCCGCCGCCGGCGATGTCATCGCGCACCCCGAAGCCCCCCAAGAAGTCTCGCGTGGTTGCGAAGGCACGATCTGCCGACTTGCCGGGTCGCCCCGTGAAGACAGTCACGCCAGTTGCGGGATCGGTGTTGGGGATCAACTCCCGGGCGCTCTTGGTGGAGTCGAGATGCGTCAGTGTGATGTCCACGTCGGCAACCTCCTGGCGATGTCCGAGAACTGGTCCCGAGTGACTGGCTCGCCGTCCGGGTGGCCCGCGGAGTTCAGCCACATGGCGGTCTGCACCCAACGACGCAGAATGCCCCCGCACGCGTTCTGGTCGTGGGTGAGGAGCACGCCGTTCGGGGTGACCTCGAAGCGCGAGTCGAGCCCTTTGACTGCTTCGAGCAGGGCTTCGCCCGTCAGGGCCCTGAAGCTCACCGCACCCATCACACGGCTGAGAAGTTGCGGGTACGCGCTGACCGCCTCCAGGACGTTGGTGCCGACCACGACGACGGCGAAGGCATGGCCACTCTCCTCGTAGAGCCAGACAAGGTCCTGCATGGACGCCACCGCGCTGTTCTGCAACTCATCCACGATGAGGACGCCGCGCCACTCCACCAGGTAGTCGAGTAGCTCGTTCTGCAACTCGAACCGCGTCATGCGTCCGTGGGGCGGTACGCCGTGGAGTGCCTGATAGACGAACCGCAACAGGTCGAGCGGCGCCGGCTTGCCGGGCATGGTCGCCAGGGCGCAAGGCCGGTCGGTGCTGTTTCGGAAGTACCGCACGGTGGTGGTCTTGCCGCTGCCGGCCGGGCCCTCGATGGCCGCTATGCGATTCAAGCTGACAACCGAGTTGATGGTTTCCAGGCCGTCGACGAGAAAGGGCGTGGCGACGAAGCGGGTCTCGATCCCGATGGACGTGAGGAGGTCAGTCTTCACGGGAGGCCTCCCGCTTCTTGGCTTCGCGGGCGGCGTTGAGAGAGGCGACGTCTGCGAGCAACGCCATGGCCTGCGGGGATTGCATCAGCTCCGCGTGGCGTTGGGCGACGTCTTCGTCCTCCGCCTGACTTCCTGGGCGATCGACGGGAACGCGCGGCAGCTTGGCCGGGACGCCAGCTGTGCCCTCGTGGTCGTCTGTCTCGCTGTCGCTGGGGTTCTCTATGTTCGCCGCCGCGTTGTCGAGTGCGGCCATGTGTCGACGGTGCCGCTTGACCCCCTCCGTGATGGCGTTCACGTCCTTCTCATGTCGGGCGCGATGAGCGAACATGCGCGACTTCTCTTTCTTGCTGATCGTCTCTTGGTTGAAGGCGCGGGTCACGTATCCACCGGACTGATCGAACACCTCGACAAAGTCGGTGTTCTCCGGCAGGTAGTGCACTCGGTAGCTGCGACCGGGGAAGATGTCGCCCGACACATAGTTGCGCGTATCGAAGTGGATGCCGCTCTTGGACGAGCGGTAGGACTCCTTGTCGGAGGGGAGGCTCAGCATCCGGGCGGCTTCATCGGAGAGGAAGAGCCGCTCCGTTGGGTCTTGTGCGAACAACTCCAGTCGCGTGAGTCCCCCGCGGTCGCTGCGGTGGATGCCGGTGTTGATTGCGTGGGTGACGTCGGTGAGCTTGTTGCGCAGACTCGCGGTCGTCCAGAGCGATTCGAGGTCGGACTTCGATCGCGTGCTGGCGAGGAACCGGGTACTCGACCTGTCCGTGCCAACCCTGATAGCGCCCGGCGCCGTGGCGCTGAGACGCTCGTTGACCAGGTCGACAGTCCGCTCCGCCTTACCGTTCTGCCAGGAGGAGTAGGCGCTCGTCGGGGCGATGACAACGCCGAGGGCGAGGCATGCTTCCCGAACTGGTTTCGCGAAGTGCTCTGCGGCGTTGTCGAGCACCAGCTGCTGCGGAATGCCGCCCACGGAAACTCCATCGACCACCTGCTCCACGCAGACGCTTGCCAACGCGGCGGCGATCATCTGGGAGTTCGGCTTGCCGAGCCACAAGAACGTCCAGATGAAGCCGGAGTATCCGTCGGTTATGACGGTGAAGTGGTGCCGGACCGGCTCCTTGTACCTGTGATTGGGGAGAGCGAAGAGGTCCACCTCACTGTGGTCGAGGTGGTAGACGTGGCAGCGGTGTGGGACGAAGTTCTTCAGGTAGACGCGGTTGTTGGCCATCTCCTTGCGGCCGCTTAGCGCCCCGTGCAAGACCGCCGGGTCTGCTCGGTCTAGCGCTCGGCAGAAAGTCGCATACGAGATGTCGACGATGTGCGCGTCCCGCAACTTCTCCCATGCACGCCGGAAGGACTGTTCTTGGGCAACCACGGTGATCATCGCGATGTCGACCTCGAACCTGCCCTTGCGCCCATTCTGCTTCGTCTGGTCGGTGCGGTCGTCGCTACCGCGTAGTGACTCGTCGCCGACCCACCGGTACAGAGTTTCGCGCCTCACCCCGACCTGGTCGGCATATCTGGCCATCAGATAGCCGGGCGGGCGATCGCCTCCGCCGAGTCGCAGGAGGCTCTGTACGTGCGCCCGCTTCTGCCATTCCGTGAATCGCGGCTGCGGCCTGCTGTTTGCGCTCATGCGGTCTTCTCCTTCTGGTCGACGAGGCCGAAGCCGGAGCCGGTGAGTGGTTGCACGTCGCCGGTCGACGTGATGAACCGGGCGGCATGGGCGTTGCCGAGGGTCACGAGACGGACCCCGCAGAACTCGGCGCCGAAGTCGGCGATGCCGGCATCGAGGTATCGGAAGACTTGGTCGAGGACATCGGATGTCAGGTCGGGCTGACCGCCTCGCCACGTCTTCAGTTCGTCGAACCAGACGCCGTAGCCGGGCAAGCGCCAGGCGAGATCCACACGTCCCCCAGCGACCGACACCTCCGCACCCAAGAACTCTGCTTCCGCAGGGGGCAGGAAGGTCCCGAGGTAGTGGGCCACCAACCCGGTTACCCGCGTCGTTGTCTTGTCGCCGCGCCCCAGGTCACGCCGGCCCGTAACCAAGGGCTCGATCGCGTCGGCCACAAGGGCAGTCCTCCGAGCGAGCGAAGCGCTGCGGGCAGGATCTGCGACCTGGGCGAGCACGGCATGGACGATGCTGCCGACCTTGCCGTCATAGGAGAGGCGTTCGACTGTGTCGCGCGGCGCGCGCATGACGCCTGGGTCTGTTTCCGACTTCACGATGTAGACCGGGGTCGGCAACCCGGCGGCGATGTAGCGGGCACGCATCTCGGGAGTCATGTTCGACTCCGAGTTGGCGTCTGCGAGTGGGGAACGGTGCATGGCACGCTCCAGAGGTGGCGGGTGGTAGTAGCTACAACCACGCTAGCGACGGCCACCGACAGAGGCTGGCAAGTGGCACGGGCCAGCTCGGCGATTACCCTCACTGCATGGGACGCCGTAAGCGCGAGGTGCCGCGGAGTGCCAGCGCCGACTGGCCGAATGCTGCATGCGGTGACCCGGTAGCTGAGGAGATCAGGCTCATCGCTGTCCGGCTTGCCCAGGTCCGTGACGAGCAGGGCCTCAGTTTGAGACAGGTTGCCGAACTGGCGTCCACGACCCATCCGGTGGTCGCCGCACTTCTCAAGGGTGAGGCGTGGCCCGAAGTCGCAACGATCGTGAGGCTGGAGCACGCGCTTGGCGTCGACTTGTGGCGACCGCGGAGGTGAGGTGGGGTTCATGCTCCTCCCTGTGCCTTGGAGGCGTAGTTCCCTGCACCCAACGCCACAAAGTTCCGCGTGTGCAGCGGAAGTTTCGCCACAGGAGCGGATCATCCCGTCAAAGTGCGGCAATGGCGGTCTCGCGCTCCGCGGTTCTCTAGGCTCTGACCATGTCTGGTCGCGCGGCTCCGCAGCGTCCTCGGGACCACCTGATTCACCCGGGAGCTTTCGGTCACTCCATCGACGCCGAGTGGCGCCAGCCGTCTTCCGTGGACTGGCTCGTGTTTCTTCGCCACGCGGAGATTCAGCACGCCTTCGTCGCCAGACTCCGACGGCTGATGCGCGAGACACCAGGGCTTACCCAGGCGGCGATCGCCCGCGGGACAACCATCCGTCCGTCGCCTGACGAGCCGCGCGCAGCGGAGTTCTACGGCTACAAGCGACTCAACGACGGGATCAACGGGCACAAGCGCATGACTCTCGTCGACATGCAGCGGATCGAGGTCATGTCGGGCCCGATCCTGTTGGGGTTGCAGGTGAGACGGGTCGAGATCGAGGACTCTGTCCTGCGGGAGGAGTACCCCCTCGCTGTGGGAGGGTCCGGCTCGCCGCGTGCTCGACAGGCGGACGCCGGCAGCGTGGCGGGCGAGGTCGACCGACGTCATCCGTAGATCGTGTGACCGCAACCGATGATGGGGCGCCGACGTGTCTGTCGGGCGGGTCGCTGGTCCTAGCGCACAGCCGCGAAGGCGCGTGCGGCGGCCAGTAGATCGGCTCCGACATCGTCAAGGTGGCCATCGCGCAGCAGTCGGGCTGGCGAGACGTCGCTCAGCATGGGGTTCATGCCCTGGAACCAGGACTTCACGACCGCTGCGGAGTCCCTCTCGCTCAACAGCGATGCGACGTGAAAGGCGAGCCGCAGTCGCAACACGACATCGGCCGACGGCTCACGATCGCCGTCGGCCCACTGCCGCACAGCTCGGGTCTCCTTCACCGAGCCCAGGTAGGCGACCAGCCGGGCGCCCAGCAGGCCACGCAGACCAGCAACCACCTCAGCCGGCGAGAGCCGGATCGAGTCCGTGTACGCGGCGAGGTCGCGGCGAGATGCTGTGGGCATTTTCCATGGTGGCACGAGACCACCCGAGTTCACAGGTCCCATCACATGTGATCTCCCAGGCGGTGTCACATCAGCTCCCACCTCGTGCCTATCGACTGCTCTGCCCACCGATCGGGCCCTGGTGGCACAGGTAGGGGGAACAATGAGATCACGCCGAGCCCTGGAATCGCTGAGAGCTGTCGGCTGCTTCGGGCAGGATGACGACCACACCGCCAAAGTCAGGAACACGGGGAACAGATGAACAAGTACGCCAACGAGGCCGAGGGTCAGGCCGACTTCTTCAGTGAGTTCGGGGTCAACCCATCCACGGCCCTCCTGCTCAACACCGACGGTGTTCACAGGGGCAACCTGCTGGAGTTCAAGGTCCACATTCCTGACGTGAACCAGGTCCTCTTCCAGGCGATCAAGTACCTGTCCAGGCTGCGGGTCAACGGCCACAACGTCCCGGCGAACATCCTCTTAGTCGACCTCAACTCGGAGAAGGTCTACAAGTTCGACACCGCGGACTACGTCGAGGAGTTCCACAAGATCTACACGTCGGCGGCGAGCCGCGAGAATAAGGGTTTCCGCGCCAAGTCCAAGCCGGTCGTCATCAAGGACTACCTCGGGGCGGGCGCTCAGGACGTGGTCGATCTGCTGCGTCAGAACGAGTTCATCCCCGTTCGGATCACGGAGGACTGCGTGGTTGCGTGGGCCGAACGCTTCTACCGCGACGTGAAGCCCGACAAGTCAGCCTTCCTGAACAACGACTCCCAGAAGGGATCTCTCGGTGAGCTGCGCGACCCTCGCCACTTCAAGGGTCTCATTCACGCCTACGAGGGCGACTCCTACGAGGAGTTCTCTCACATTCTCGACCGGCTGAACGACAAGCTGAAGAAGATCGAGTTGGGTGCGTTCTACACGCCCAACCCGTACGTACAGAAGGCCCAGGAACTCCTCCGGGAAGCGATCGCTCGTGTACCCGAGGGCAACGACTACGTCGTCATCGACCGTTGCGCTGGCTCTGGAAACCTGGAGTGGTTCCTCACCGAGGACGAACTTTCGCACGTCATCGTCAACACATACGAGCAGTTCGAGTACCTGGAGCTTGCCAGGGAGTTCGGAACTCGCGTCCGCGCCGTCATCCCGCCCACCTACAAGGCAGGCGACCCGAAGTATGGGATGCTTCTGAACGGCGACGCGCTGTCCAACAGGTTCGTGCTCGGGGTACAGGGCTCGGACGGTGTGCGCGTCCCCAACGCGATCCAGCAGTACCTCGACGATCCGAAGTGCACCATCATCCTTTTCGAGAACCCACCGTACGCAGATGTCGCCGGAGTGGAATCGCAGAAGTCAACGGGGCGAGAGTCGTTCGGCTGGTCCAACTCCTGGGTCCGCAAGCAGATGGAGGCGGAGTGGGTCTCGTCGAGCACCACGAACAACCGCGCCATCCGCGAGCTCACCAACCTGTTCATCTGGTCGGCTTTCCGCTACTACCTCCGCCAGCCCACGGACTCCTACGTCGTCTTCTCGCCGACGAAGTATTTCAAGCAGCACGGCTTGATCGAGAAGAAGTTTGTGCGTGGGTTCCTCTTCAACCGCCGCCACTTCCACGCGACCAAGGACGCGGGAGTGAGCGTGATCCTCTGGTCAAACGAGGACGAGAAGGGGCGCGACGCGTTCCCTCTGGAAATGTTCGACATCGACAAGAAGACCGGGGACCTACTTGCTGGGGCGGCTAAGAAGGGGTTCCAGCCCAACTCCGGGAACGTCGCTGCCAACTCAGCGGGGGTTCCGGTCGTCACGGTCAAGTCCTCCCGGACCTTCCTGTCTGCCCTCTACGACACGCGGACCTTCCCGGACGATGTCGAAGGCATCCTCTGCGAGACCAATGGCGTCGAAGCGTTCCGCCGAGCCGCAGACCCGCCGGTCTACAACGCAAACATCGTTGGCTACCTCGTCTCGAAGGCAACGTCGTTCGAGAACACCGACCTGATGACACAGCTGACTCGGTGCACCGCCTACAACGGCATGGGGTTCCAGCTGCGCAGCGACAACTACCTCGCCAAGCTCCCGCTTTTCGCCGTCGGGCGTTACCCGTCGGAGGGGAGGTTCTGGGTTCGTGGGGTCGTCAACAGGTGCGCCGACAACGGCGACAACTTCACCCACGACGACGACTTCCTGAAGTCGTGCTTGATCTTCACGGCTCTGGCGTATCACAACAAGTGCCGGTCCTTCACCGGCTCGGACGGTCGCGAGTACCGCAACGAACTCTGCTTCGACGAAGGCACGTTGGCGACCAAGGACCTCGCCGACTTCAGCTTGACTGAGGGCGAGCAGGCGTTGCTGGAGCAGTGGGGCACGGTCATGGAAGAGGCGAGGGAGACCACGGGCTACATGCCGGCGCTGACGTACGGCTCCTTCCAGACCGACGCCGAGCTCAACACGCGGCGGAGCGTGCTCGTGGGCAAGAACATGACCACGGTCTACGACTACCCGGTCCTGAACGGCGAGCTGAAGACGTTGAAGGCCATGATCGTGCAGTACCACGCTGACGTCATCGCCCCGAAGCTGTGGGGATACGGACTGCTGAAGTGACGGCCGATCATGGCTGACCTGATCGAGACCGTCCTACGTGCCGCAACCGGCACATCGGCACAGTCACTGATGTCCGCGCTGGAACAAGCCGTCGAACTCGGGGTCCGAGAGGGCGAGCGCCTCGACTGGAAGGTCGCGCCCTACGACAAGGCCACCGGCGGAGACGAGTTCGCCAAGGACGTCGCCGCGTTCGCCAACGCCCGAGGTGGGCTGCTGGTGCTCGGCGTCGCGGAGGACCGGCACACGAGTGCGGCTTCCAAGCTCATCCCGTTCAAGGTCGGCGATGGCCTGGAGCGCCAGATGCGATCCTGGCTGTCGTCGAGACTGGACCCCGCAGTCCCTGGTCTTCGCTTCCACCCGGCATCGGACGACGACGGAGAAGGCGCCCTCGTGATCGAGGTCCCCGAGAGTCCTGATGCCCCTCACCTTGTGCGTACGAGCTCAGGCACGGGGTACCCGTTGCGGTTCGGGACGCATACCGAGTGGATGCGCGAGTTCGACATCGAGAGGGCGTACCGCCTCCGGTTCGACCGCAGGTCGTCTGAAGAGGCGCGCCTAGCTGAACTCATCGCGCAAACCGTTGACCACCTCGACTTCGAGGATGGCTGCTGGATCGTCGCGGCCGCCCGTCCCTCGCTGGCACGTAGTGAGTTCGACGAGTTGACCCGTGACCAGGTGCGCGAGATGTTCCAACAGGCGGCTTCGTTCCACGACGACCTCTTTCCGGACAAGTCTCGCGTCGGCCGAGCCTTCGGCGACCTCGGAGGCGAGATGCTGAACCCGCGGCTCGGGCTCCGCCGATGGATCGCCGCCAGCCGGCCGGAGATCAAGCCCAGCGCCAAGAGCAACGGTCTTCACGTCGAGATCCACAACGACGGTTCCGTCATCGTGGCCGTGCAGGTGTGGCGAGGTGGGCAGCGAGAGTCCATCGAGGGTGTAAACACCCTCACCGACTTCGAGGTCAACGGCGTAGTGGTCGCACTGATCAACCTGACTGCCGCTACGTCCACCGGACTGTCCGTCGAGAGCGACCATGCCGTCAGGATCGAGTGCCTCAGACAAGACGATCGCCCGTTCGGCATGGCCATTCCCCAACGCACCGGGCCGTTCGTGATGGACGCCGAACAGCCGAGCTGGTCGCGAGACATCCGGCGGTTCATCCCGGTCGAGTCCGTGATCCCCGCCAACCAGCGGTGGCTCGGCGGTCGCCGTCGTATCGCCCAGCGACTCATCTCAGATGTCTCGACGCAGTTCGGCATCGCACCCGAAAACTTCGTCTACGTCTGGTCAGAGGATCAGTTGCGCGACGGTGAGCCGGCTCGCCCCACAGAGGAGACGGCCGATCCCCAGGACGCCGCCGATCGTGGCGACTGAGAGGCCCGGCGCGGGCCATCCACCGGAGGCCGGAGAAATGGCGCCAAGGATGCACCAACTGTCGGTAATCTCCGCTATCGTTCCGGACATCAACACCGGCCCCTCTCGCCGTCACCGATCCTCGTGGTCACCGACGATGTATGGGCCGGTTTTCTTTTGCGCACAGCACACGGGGTCGGTCGATGAAGTACGACAAGCCACACCTTGCCTACGACGAGCAGCTCAGGCGCCTCGCCGAGCGCGGCATGGTCTACGACGACCAGGCCCACGCGATCAAGGCGCTGAGGTACATCGGGTACTACCGCCTCAGCGCGTACACCTACCCCTTCCGTGAGTTCTCCGAGCAGGACGAGCACGGCAAGCCCGTCGGTCCACGCCCGGATACCTTCCAGTCGGGAAGTCGCTTCGAGGACGCAGTGGACCTCCATGACTTCGACCAGAAGCTCCGCCGCTGCCTGTCCAACGGGTTGGAAGAGGTCGAACTCGGCCTCCGCACTCAGATCGCCTACCACCTCGGCAAGGCAGATCCGTTCGGTCATCTCGACGAGAAGTGCCTCGACCCGCAGACGTGCACACAGTCGATCGACGGAAGCGGCACCACGGGCTACGACCGGTTCCTCAGCATCTTCGAGCAGCAGCGGCGCGAGTCCGCCAACGAGGAGTTCGTCAAGCACTTCATCACCAAGTACGACGGCGAGATGCCCGTATGGGTCGCCGCCGAGGTGATGTCCTTCGGCCTCCTCGTCCGTCTCTACGGACTCCTGGCCAGCCGGGAGGGCGACAAGATCGCCGAGCTCCTCGGTGTGCGCGACAGGGCCCTCGTGCACAAGTACCTGAAGGCCCTCAACGTGCTCCGCAACGACTGCGCGCATCACTGCCGGGTGTGGAACCGCAGCACGATCTACCCGCCGAAGAAGCCCCCGAAGAACCTCACCCACGAGCGCCTGCACCACCTGCGCGACGCCGATCCCAACCGGGTCTACCCGCTCGCGGCTCTCACCGCACACTTCGCCATCCAGTTGAGCCCATCGACAAACTGGCCGCGGAAGTTCAAGGAAGTCATGAAGTCCTTCCCCGCGCCGCTCGGGATGACGCCGGAGCAGCAGATGGGGTTCCCCGAGGGGTGGCGTGATGAGGAGATCTGGTCGTACGACTCGAAGGTGTCTGGATGAGAGTCGCGCCCGAGGGCGGTCGGACGCGACAGGCTTCACCCCAGCGACAGCTCGGCGTGTGACAGAGAACGCGTATCCAACTCGGGCATCCGTCCCTACTGTCGTCGTATGCAACCGGAACGCCAGTACCACTCGCTAGAGGACTTCTTGGCCTCCACGATGTCCGACGTCGACGCCGTCCTTGATGATGGCTTCGGCTTCAAGTTCCCGGTCAAGGGTCGAGAAATCGACGCAGTGATCCTGTTCGCCGACATCACCGGCTTCTCCACTCGCACCCTCGACATGAGCCCAGCCGAGACGCTCTGCTACGTCCAGAACTTCTTCGCCTGGATCACCGCAGAGGCGCTACATGGCCGCCCGGGGATCGTCGACAAGTACATCGGCGATGAGGTCATGGTTGTCTTCTCGAAGGAGTTCGGATCCGAGGACCCCTTTGAGGACGCCGTCCAGGCGGCGGCGGCTATGAGCCGTCGTGACGTGCTGGCCTACCGGCCCCACATGGGTATCGCGTCCGGGCCAGTGATCGTGGGTTACGCCGGCACTGCCATGCGTTACAACGTGTCCGTCTTCGGCGCACCTGTCGCCCTCGCCGCTCGCTGCGCCAGCGTCCCCCCGGAAACCGAGCAATACATCTCGGGCAGCATCGTCTTCCCTGCCGCTGACTGGAGCGGTCGCGAGCTCGACCACGTCCTGCCACTGAAGGTCTCGCCCCAACAGGACGGCTCTACCTACACCGAACCGCGAACCTTCGAGTTGCAGCCTGCTCGCGGCGTGGAGATGAAGGGCCTCGGCGAGGTCGAGGTGCAGGAGATCTTCAACACCGGCATGTGGCGCCCGATGCAGTCTGCGGAGGACCGGGCGCGAGAGAGCCTGGCGGCCCTGCGTGAGGGCGGCAGGTACTGGCCCCGTTCGAGTGAGTAGCTGTACGGCGCGGCGACATCAACCTAGTGACACCTGAGTGCCGATCGCGACGTCTGAGCTTTGTCACCGGTGAGAATCGGAGTGACAATCGGATGAGACTCAACAGCTGAAGCTAGTGAGTGTCGGACGACAGTTGATGCTGAGCGAACGACAAGTGCTGCGACAGGTGCTTGGTAGTTAGCGACGGGCCGAGAGTCAGACGAAGCCCCTGAGGAATCCTCAGGGGCTTCGTCGCTTTCCTCAGAGAGGACGGTTCTGTCCGTTCCGACCCCTACGGTGGGCCGACGCGGCATCGGAGCTTCTCAGGTTGAAGCTCACCTCTGCCGACATGTAAGAGGCCCGTTCGGGTCATATCCACCAGGGGGAGCAGTGAAATCGGGACTCGTGCCCACGCTGGAGCGCCTCAACGGTGCTGCGGTCTGCGTCGAGATTGAGAAGGTCCGGTGAATGACGAGCAGAACCCGACCCCTGACATCGTCGAGGGGGGCGGGTCATCCGGGCGTACCTTGGTGGTCGGCGTGTTTGCGGCACTCACCCTGTTCGGACTCATCGCCCTCGGCGGCATCCAGCACTACCGCGACCGGGAAAACGACGAGGTAGGCAAGGCGCTGTCAAAGAAGTACGGCGTCGAGGTCGTCAGGCTCGACGATTTCAGGAGGCCGGGAGAGCCGATCACGTGGCGCGTCGACGGGACAGAGCGAGAATGCATCCTGTCTGCTGAGGCCGACACCCTTATGTGCAACGCCGCTGACGAACCGAGGGAGTTCTATGAGGTCGGCGCTGACCGCGACGAGGGCAATTGGTAAGCGAGTCCTCCGCGAGACAACGGATCCGGCAGGTGGACGCCCAAGGAACTCGAACTCCAAGCACTCGTTGCGGTCAGCATCGCTCACCTAGCGCCGGTCGTCGAAGAATCCCGCCGACTGCACCACGGTGAGTGCTTGAGCGAAGTGTCGCCCGAACTGCCATCTGACCGTCGTCCGACAAACTTGACCCGCCCCTGATCGTCGGGGGCGGGCCTTAACTGCTGGTTGACCGGCTTCCTAGGCAGTGACGATCGGATGGAAGTAGTCGAAAAGCCCCTGCGTGATGGGCTCGTCGAACTTGAGGATCATCTCTACTACCGGGAGAGGCTGTCCGTCGGCGCCAGCCATGCTGGTCTCACGGGCGTCATCGACAACCGCTCGGCCCAGGTAGTAGTGGTCACTCCCCTCCGCATCGTCCTTCTTCACGAAGACGTGGATGTCCACTAGGTCCTCGACGAACTGCCTGACGTCGTTGCTCTGCAAGGTGCGATTGTTCTTTGAGAACCACCTCATAGTGGAGGGGTCGAGGAGGGCGTCTTCGTACGCAGTGCTGGCGACCACCTCCTCGCCCTTATGGAGTGTCGTGAATGCTGTACATATGCCGAGGGCCAGGTCTGACTTGTAGCCGTAGATCGTCGACGCGGTACTTCTAGGCCAGCCCACGAGGTGGGCGGCGTCGCGGCGGGAGTACTGCATGCCAGGGGTAAACAGGCGATCGGTGAGGTAGCGGTCAGATGTGAGCGCACTACCGGTTTTGACGAGGTCAGAGAGGGCCGCTGCAAGTTCTGGCGACGCCGCGACGGCGCTGACGAATGAGCGCGTCAGAGCAACGAGTTCGTCGACCTGCTCTGCGATGCCGGCGACGTATCGCTTCTGGTCACCTTGCGAATAGCCGCGGAGTGCGAACGTATCGACAGCTGATCGGATCGACAGGTCGCCAGAGGCAACGCCAGCCTCGGTGAAGGCCTGGGCTATTTGTTGAAGAGTGACCGCTTCCTGGTCTAGAAGCAGCTCCAGAAGGATGAACTCGCTCAACCGCTTTGCTGGCAGCATCTCGTGCGATAAGAGCGCGAGGGCACGGTCAGCAACATCATCCAGGACGGGGCCTTCGCGTAAGAGAGCGCGCACGAGTTGGAGGTAGTGGGCCTTCCGTGTGGCCAGAAGAACCGGATCGACGGACTCGAATCGGTGGAAGTCCCACAGCGTCGGAACCTTCCCGACCCGGTTTCTCATGGCAAGCAACGCAGTCTTCAAGTTCGCCATGCTGTCCAGCGTGGTGTTGGCGATCGATCGAAGTACACGCTTTCGCGCGACCTCATCGAAGCTCACGCTTGAAAGCCCTGGCAGCGCACCGGCCTCGATGGTCTCGTTCAGACGCTCACGCAGTGACTCGCGGTTGAGTGACTCGTCCCCGAATAGGGCAATTGGCACGAGAAAGTTTGTCGCGTAGTTCCCGATGAAGTCGATGACGACGAGGTGATCCTTGTCGTGGGCCAGCCGAAGGCCACGACCCAGTTGCTGAACGAATACGATCGCGGACTGCGTCTGGCGGAGCATGACAACTTGGTTGACCGTAGGGATGTCGACGCCTTCGTTAAAGATGTCGACCGTCAGGATGTAGTCGAGCTTGCCCGACTCGAGTTCACGCACGCGTCGTTCGCGGACGCCGACCGGGTCGTCGCCGGTGAGGGGCACCGTGCGCAGCGCTTTACCCCGGAGCGTGCGTTGATTGAGCTCGTCTGAGAGTGCGCGCGCTTCCTCCTTGCGACTACAGAAGATCAGCCCGCGAGATGGAGTTCCGGCCTGGCCGTAGCGGTCGAGTGCCTCAAGGAGGTGTTCCACCCGCTCAACGGTGATAAGCAGCTTGAGTTCTGTCTCCTCCGTCGTGGTTGTGCCATCGGCGTAGGTGACATCCGCGATTCCGTAGTAGTGGAAGGGGCAGAGCATCTCGGCTTCGAGGGCGTGGTGAAGGCGGATCTCGTAGGGGACGTTGTAGTGAAAGAGCTCGTAGACGTTGAACCCGTCCGTGCGTTCGGGTGTTGCCGTCATGCCGAGGAGGAATGACGGCGTGAAGTGGGAGATAACGCGCTGGTAGGTCTCGGACCCGGCGCGGTGGGCCTCGTCAATGATCACCAGGTCGAAGGTGTCGGGTGCCAGGGTGGAGAGAATGGATGGCTGAGACAGCGTCTGAACCGTGGCAAAGACATACCGACGGTCGAGCTGCTTAGCCGACCCGGTGAGTTTGCCGTAGTCACTCTCATTGCCGCCCAGAACCTTGCGGTACTCGGTGATGGTCCGGTCGAGGATCTGCTCGCGATGGACGACGAACAGCAAACGGTGGGGTGAGATCTGACGTACGTCGAGCGCAGAGAGGATCGTCTTTCCGGTGCCTGTCGCGGAGACGACGATCGCACGCTCGGCGCCCTGGGTTCTCGCCAGGTCGAGAGCGAGGAGCGCATCTCGCTGCATAGCGTTGGGCTCGATGACCGCTCCATCGGAGAGCGTGGCACGCGAGCCTCCGCCGCTACCTCGTGGCGCCGGCGCCAGGTAGGTCGCCGCGTAGGCATCGATCCACTCCTGGGTGAGTGGCTTGGAGGCGCTGTCCTGCTCTTCCAGAAGGCGGCGGAACTGGTCCGCGAGGTCGCTCCCGTGTGCTGCCGAGACCCGGAGGTTCCACTCATGGTTGGTCGTCAAGGCGCTACTGGTCAGGTTGGAACTGCCGATGATGGCCGTGACGCTGCTCTCCTGCTCGAAGACGTAGCCCTTGGGATGGAACCCCTTGGCCGGGTGCCGGCGTACATCAATCCCTGTGAGTTCGCCGAGTTTCAGAAGCTCGGCGAAGGCACGAGGCTGATTGAACCCGAGGAAGTCGGAGGTGACGATGCTCCCGGTGCCCTGGAAGTCGAGGAGGTGTTGCTTGAGCTGAGCGATGGCCCCGGACGAAACGAACGCCACCGAGAAGGTGAAGGCCGAGCAGCGGGACAGTTCCGCGACTAAGGCGTGCTCGACGCTGCTTCCGGCGCCATTCGTGACGATTTGAGGGTTGAAGTGCCGAGGGCCGTCAGCTGCTCCACCGATGTAGCCGAAGTCGATGTCGAGGGCGAACCGACTCGTCCAGTCGATCCGAACGCTCATCCGAGCTCAGCTTTTACGATGGCGACAGCGGGAAGATCGGCAGGTGCCCACGGGACATCGTCGAGTGCTGCCGGGTGGAGCCATCTGATTGCTGTGTGCTCCATCAGACGCGGCTCGCCGGTCACCAGAGCGCAGTAGAAGGTCGTCAGGGTGATCTCCGCGAAGTCATAAGAGTGGACTGTCGATGTGACCTGGTTGCCCACCACAACGCCGCAGCCCAGTTCTTCGGTGATTTCACGCTCAAGTGCCTCGCGTGGGGTCTCGCTCTGCTCGACCTTCCCTCCTGGAAACTCCCAGAGGCCGGACAACATGCCGCTTCCTCCGCGCTGCGCCGCCAAGACGCGACCCTCGCGCACGATCACCGCTCCAACAACCGCAATCCGTCGCAATCGATGCCTCCCAGAATCTCGGTCGGAAGCTTAGATCCTCGGTTCGGCGAAAGGGCGGCTGTCGCAGGCGCGCCGAGGTGCCATAGCCCGGACCCATTGCTTTCACCTCGCCCGCGACCAGCGCGCAGACACGTGACGTGTCACTAGGTCAGAGACCGTTCTTGCTAGCCCCGAACTCAGCCTGCTGCTTCGTGAAGCCCTCGAAGACGAGCTGGTCAATGAGGCCCTGGCGTGAGAACGAGCTCAGCTCGAGATAGTTCTCCGCGGACGCAGCAGCCTGCTTGTTCCAGTTGGCCTTCTGGGCATCGACGCCGTACACCGCGTCCTTCTCCGAGTAGTCCTCGAACTTGAGCTGCTTGATGAGGCCGGTGCGGGAGAAGGCGCTCAGGTCCAGGTAGGAAGCGGCACTCTTGCGCGCGTTCTCCTGAGCGGCAGTTTCCTTCGGAGCGCTGCTCTTCTTCTTGTCGGCCTTGGCCGACTTGTCCTTCTTCTGGTTGACCTTGGCTCCGTCGGCCGCTGTCTTGCCGTCCTCCGGCACCTCGCAGGCGGTGGTGGTCATGGCCAGGACTGAGGCGAGCACGGCCGCCCCGATGATCTTCTTCATGTGTGGTTCCCCCCCGGGATGCTGAAAGTGTCCCATCAGGCTAGGTGTGATCGGTGGGCGGCATGACGACTTTCGTCAAAGTGGACTTGACGTCCGTGGGAGCTGGCGGGCCGGTTGCTCAGTGCCACTGACGGACTTCGGTGAAACCCGAACAAGGCCCTAGCGCGGCAGATACCTTTCGCGGGCCAAAGCCAGCATCACCTTCATACGGGGGAACCAATGACCGAGAACAACGACGTGCGCACCGAAGCGATCCAGCCGGGGAGCTGGCCGGCGCCACACGCAGGTCTCGGAGCAATGGCTGTCCCAACGGATGCCCCGATGCCGATCGCCTACGGCTCCTTGCCGGCTGGTCCGCTCGGTCAGGTTCGGAGCACCGGCGCGTGCATTGCCCTCTGCATTGTGACGCTCGGGATCTATTCGCTGGTCTGGTACTACAAGACCCACGAAGAGATGAAGCGCCACACCAACACAGGTCTGGGCGGCGGGCTAGCGCTCGTGCTTGGCCTCTTCGTCGGCATCGTGATGCCGTTCATCTCTGCAAGCGAAGCTGGCGGTCTCTACGAACGCCGCGGAATGCGGGCCCCGGTCAGCGGCGCTACCGGTCTCTGGGCCCTTCTCCTGGGCTGGTGCTTCGGGATTGGCCTGATCGTCTGGTTCGTGAAGGTCAACGGCGCGCTCAACTCCTACTGGCGCTCGCAGGGCGTTCGCTGATCACGAGATCAGTGACTACCGAGTCCAAAGGTCCGGCGTAGGGCGCTGGGGCGTAGGTCGAGACCGGACGATCTTCCTGTGACCAGAGTGATGGGCATGCCGGGGGCGGATCGTAGGAGCGCGAGTAGCGCCGGACTACGGCCTGATGATCGCTGACCTCGTGGCGGAGCTGAGACCTCGCGCGGACGGTGGCGAGAGGCGTCAACAGGCGCCCGCGACGTCGGCGATCCAGAGGCCGTACGCCGGGTGGCGGGCGACGACGTGGCGCGACGCCTCGGGATCGGCTGAGGTCTACCCGCCGTCGAACTGGTCGCCGGCGACGGGATGTACGAGCGTCGCGGGAGGCGCTCGCAGGGCGCCGTGCGAGCTGCCTCACGCCACCATCCGGGGCTCGTGGCCGGCAGCATCGGTCATGAAGTCCACCCACCCGTGCTCGGTGACCAGGATGAGCTCGCCGGTGTAGAGAGACTGGAGGTGGTTGGCGTAGCGCCAGCCCTTGAACCAGACACGCTCATTGGGACCGAGGACGGCGGAGCCCGGACGCACGACGACGGTCACGGCCATGTGCTTCGGCCCCTGCCCGGCGCCGGCCCAGCCCAGCCCGAATGACTCCGTCGCAGCACGCAAGTGCTCGGAGATGTCGTCATCGTCGTCCAGCAGTGCTGGCACGGGCAGGGGATCGACTCGCACCAGCACCTGCTCCGTCGACGGGTGGTGGACCAGCGCCACCCAGGCCGTGTCCTGGGTGAGCGACACGGCCTCGGCGACCCCTCGTATCAGCGCAGCTGGATCGCGCAGCTCGTACGGCTTCAGTTCATCCATGCCACCAAGGTTGCCGCGTCTCGACGACCTCTCGCTCTCGTTCTCCACAGGGCGCGCATCAGGTCTGGTGTCGACTCCCGGACACGGCAACGCTGGGACCTCGACCGGATGCACGAGGAGGATGCATGGGATTCAGCACTGACTTCGTCGGACACATCGACATCGAGCCGCCCCTCAACGAATCGGAGACCGCCTACCTGCTGGCATTCGCCGCGTCCCGGCGTTTCGACCGCGGTGACCCCTACGAGGTGCCGGGCAACCCGCGGGCCGAGACCAACGACGGCGTGGAGACCGAGCGCTACAACCGACCACATCAGGGCCAGCCGAATCTCTGGTGTGACTGGCAGGTCTGCTGGGATGGGTGCTGCATCACGTGGAGCGGCAAGGAGAAGTCGTACTCGATGGAGCCGTGGCTGCGCTACGTGATCGACCACTTCCTCAGGGCCGGGGCCCGCGCGGCGCAGGACCCCCGTTTCGAGGACTTCACGTTCGACCACGTGCTCGCGGGCACCGTGGTCGGGTGTCGACGTGACAACAAGGAACTCTTCGCGATCCAGGTGCGCGACAACGAGGTGAGCAGGCAGGTGATCACGCCGGCCGACCAGAGGTACGTCGACTTCCCGCCGCTTCCCTACGAGACCCAGATCGACCGCGAGGACGATGACGTCCGACGGCGACGTCGGCGACCGCTGCCCGAGGAGTCGTCAAAGGTGGTGCCGCTTCCCCGGCGCTAGGTATGATCAAAGTATGAGCACGCGCATCACGGTCAGCCTCCCCGACGAGCTCGTTGCGGCAGCGACGGCTGCAGTGGCGGCCGGGCGGGCGGCGTCGGTCTCGGCGTACGTCGCGAATGCGCTGCGGGAGAAGGCGGACCGGGAGTCAGTGGCTGACGTGCTGGCCGACTGGCGGGCCGACGCTGGCCCGCTCAGCGCCGAGGACGAGGCGTGGGTGCAGCAGGCCCTGGCGCACGCCCAGCTGTAGCCGTGACCCGGGGACTCTGCCTGGATGCTGGCGCGTTGATCGCTCTCGATCGAGGGCAACAGCGCGTGGTGAGCCTGCTCGAACGCGCGCGTGCAGGAGGCGGGTCGCTCGAGGTGCCGACGCCCGTCGTCGCCCAGGCGTGGCGCGACGGGGCCCGGCAGGCACGGCTAGCGAGGTTCCTCGCGGCGAGCGACGTCGTGGTGGTCGACCTGGATGCCCACACGGCGCGGGCGATCGGCGTCATGTGCGGCCTTGCCGGCGTCTCCGATGTCGTGGCCGGCCACGTCGCCCTGCATGCTCGGCGCCGAGGTCTCGCGGTGCTGACATCTGATCCGGACGACATCGCGCGACTGGATGAGACCCTGACGATCGTCGCGGTGTAGGGCGTCACGTCCCGCCCGCATGTCCCTCGAGATACGCCGCCACCAGCCCACCCATCGTCTCCAGGTGATACCCGCCCTCCTGGACCAGCACGCTCGGGAGACCCATGCCACCCAAGAGCTGACCTGCCGCGCGGAATCCGTGAGACGTCACCTGCAGGGGGCTCTCCGGGTCGTCACCACTGGCATCGACCCCGAGTGAGACGACCAGGGCCGTGCACCCGGCGGACGTGACCCACTCCGCGAGGTCCGCGACCGCCGCGAGCCAGGGGCCGTCCCCGGTGCCCTCGGGCAGCGGGAGGTTGCGGGTCGTGCCCGACCCTGCGCCGACGCCGACCTCCGAGGCATGGCCGAACACGTGCGGGAACCAGCCTGCCCCGGGGTCGACGTGCAACGAGCCGTAGAGCACGTCGGGCCGCTCCCAGAAGACAGCCTGGGTCCCGTTGCCGTGGTGGGCGTCGATGTCGATGACGGCGACCCGGTCGTGACCCGCGCGGCGCAGCGCCTCCGCCGCCACCGCAGCGTTGTTGAGATAGCAGGAGCCGCCGTACCCACCAGGTGTCGCGTGGTGACCGGGTGGGCGGCACAGGGCGTACGCTGTGGGTGCACCCGCCGCCACGAGGTCGACGGCACTCAACGCGACGTCGACCGCGGCGCGCGCGGCGGCCCAGGTGCCGGGCCCGACCAGCGTCATCGTGTCGTAGCAGAACCACCCCGCCCGCCCGTGCAGCGCAGCAGCGGCCGTCGGCGGCATCCCCGCGAGCATCGCGGCAGTCGGGAAGACGTACGGCACCACGCGGTCCTGGCCGACCAGCTCGGCGTAGGGCCCGCGGTCCCACTCCCGCGACGCGCCCTCGAGGAAGGTGAGCAGGTCCCGGTCGTGCACGACACCGAGCAGGTCGTCACCGTGGGGGCTTGCGTCGTGCAGCGGACGGTCGTCGAGAGACGCCAGGATCGCGTCGACGCGCTGTGGCACCTCGGTGCCGGGAGTCGGCACGCCCACCCACACCTCGTGCTTGGCCACGTGCAGGCGGGTGTCGGGTGACCAGACGACGGGGATCCTCACCCGTTCAGCATCCCAGTCGGACGGTCTCGGATCCGACATGATGCGGTCATGGCCCGTGCGCGCGAGGTAGGAATCCGGATCGGGACCCTGCCCACCGGTTCGACCAACTCCGTCCTCGACGTCCCAGGCGTCGGCCTCGGCCATGCCACCGTGCACCGCGACGAGCCCGCCCCACCGCAAGGGCGCGGCGTCGCCCGCACCGGCGTGACCTGCCTGCTCCTCGCCGACGACGCCTACGAGCGGCCCGTCCCGGCGGGCGGCGCGGTGCTCAACGGTGCCGGCGAGTGCACCGGCTTCCTCGCTGCCCGCGAGTGGGGGGCCGCCGAGACCCCGGTCTACCTGACCTCGACCATGCAGCTGGGACGTGTCTACGACGCCGCCTGCGAGATCGAGCTCGAGCGCGACGGCCGGGTCGCCCACGACGTCGTGATCCCGGTCGTCGGGGAGTGCGACGACTCCCACCTCAACGACTGTCGGCGGATGCAGGTCAGTGGTGACGACGTACGCGCCGCCCACGCCGCTGCGCTGGCGTCCCGAGGCGCGGGGGATCCGCCCGCCGAGGGTGCGGTCGGTGCCGGCACCGGGATGTCCTGCTTCGGCTTCAAGGGCGGCATCGGCACCTCGTCGCGAGTCACGGCCGCGGGCCACACCGTCGGGGTCCTGCTCCTCACCAACTTCGGCGTACGCGAGGAGCTGGTCGTGGCGGGTCTCCCGCTCGGTCGGCTGCTCCCGCCGCTCGCGACGTGTCCCGACACGCCTGCCGGCTCCTGCCTGGGCATCGTCGTGACGGACGCCCCCGTCGACGGCGCATCCTGTGCGCGGCTCGCGCGCCGGATCGGCCTCGGACTGGCGCGCACCGGGTCGGTGGCCCATCACGGCAGCGGCGAGATCTTCCTCGGCTTCGGCACCGGGATGCGGCTCGACCGCGACCAGACGCCGGACAAGGTCGCCCTTTCCGGACGCGACCTCGACCCGCTCTTCACCGCGGTGGTGGAGGCCACCGAGGAGGCGGTGCTCAACTCCATGTTCACCGCCCCGACGACGGTCGGTCGCGATGGCAACACCAGCGTCGGACTCGACTCCGACGACGTACGCGCGCTGCTGGCTCCGATCCTTCAGCGGACGTAGGTGTAGCAGCGGGGCAGGGGGCCGTCGAGGGCTTCGTTCCATCTGGGGGGCTGGATGAAGCAGCCGCGCTCGACGGAGTGGCCGCTCGAGTGGGCGGCGCGGTCCGCGACTGCTGCGAGGGCATCGCGGTCCGGGATGGCCTGTGCGCTGGGGAGAGGGATGGCAAGCAGCGCGCTGACGAGTGCGGTGGTGGTGACGGCGACGAAGGTGGCCGGACGGTGGTGGATCGATGAGGTGGTCATGACTCGACGGTGCTCCGGGCGCCGGCAGAACGGAATGCGACGTTCGGCGTACGCGAAAATGCGTATGTCTCCTGCGGCGTGATCGCCGTAGTCTGGGTGGCAGCCCTCGAAGAAGGGAGCGTGTCGTGACAAGTCGTTGGGTGGTCACCGACACCGACATCCGCGCCCTGCTCGGCATCGTCGCGCGGTGCCAGCCGGCCGCCGACGAAGGCGACGACATCTTCTATGTCGACGTCCTCGCTGGTCTGCGCGAGCTGATCCCGTGCGATGACATCACGTTCGAGCTGATCGAGTTCGCCGACAAACGAGTCACTGCCCTGGGTCTGGATGACGACGGGGTGTACCGCGAAGGGTGTACGGGCCCTGAGGGCGACGGCGGGGGGTTCTCGCAGGTGTTCTGGATGGAGGGCGGCTGCGCGAGCGAGCTGGCGGCCAACGAACCCACGAACCTGCTTCATCATGCGGAGAAATCCCGGACCCTGGCTTTCGCGAACTCGCAGATGGGTTCGGCGTTCGCCGAGATGGACGTTATCGACAAGATTCAGGTGACGATGACACCGCTCGAAGGCACGGACCGAAGCCTCCTGCTCTGGCGCCTCCGGGGCGCGCCCGACTTCACCGAACGCGAGAAGGCGATGCTGTCGCTGATTCGCCCACACGTGGCCGAGCTGCACACGCGCCGCGTCCGGCAACGTCGTGGCGAACCACACCTGACGGCGCGTCAATGGCAGGTCATGTGCCAGGTGGCCACGGGAGCCAGCAACACGCAGATCGCCCACACGCTCGGACTCTCCGAAGCGACAGTGCGCAAGCACCTCGAGAACGTCTTCCTCCGCCTCGGCGTGCAGAGCCGGACCGAGGCCCTGGCTCGCGTCCACACATGGCTCGACGCCGGGCCAATGTTGAGGGCGCGCACGTCGGCCTGAGTGCGCCCGTTCACGCCCAGTAGACGCCTCTGGCGCGACGACGGGCAGAGTCGATCAGGCGAGGGTGCGCGCCTGGGCCGCGACGAGGTGGCAGGCGCAGTGATGCATCTCCCCGGACGACAGCACCTCGAGCGGGATCGTCCGGCAGGCGTCGGCCACCGCGGCGGCCGACCCGTCGGCCAGCGCGGGGCACCGTGGGTGGAAACGGCAGCCGCTCGGGATCCTGGTCGGATCCGGCACCTCGCCGGCGAGGACGACGGGCTCGAGGCGCTCGATCTCGGGCACCACCGACAGCAGGGCCTTCGTGTAGGGGTGCTGTGGATTGGCCAGGACCTCCTCGGTGGGCCCGGCCTCGACGATGCGCCCGAGATACATCACCGCGGTGCGGTCCGCGATGTTCCAGGCGAGGCCGAGGTCGTGCGTCACCACCAGGACCCCGAGCCCGAGCTCGGCGCGCAGCTTGAGCAGCAGCGCCAGGATCTCCCCGCGGATCGAGGCATCCAGGCTGGAGACGGGCTCGTCGGCGATCAGCATGCCCGGCCGCAGCGCCAGCGCACCGGCGATCAGCACCCGTTGCCGCTGCCCACCCGACAGCTCGTGGGGATAGCGCAGGAACAGTCGCTCGGGCGGACGCAGTCCGGCTGAGGCGAGGGCATCGGCAACCTGCCTCTCCTCGCTCCGCCCGTCCGGATCGTGGCGCGACAACCCGTGCAGGCGCAGCCCCTCCGCGACCGAGTCGTAGACGGTGTGGCGCGGATTGAGCGCACCGGCCGGGTCCTGCAGGATCATCTGGACGCGACGCCGGAAGGCGCGCAGGTCCCGAGCCCGGTAGCCCAGCGGGGTGCCGTCGAGCAGCACCTCGCCGCGCGTCGGCCTCTCCAGCCCGGTCAACGCCCGGGCCAGCGTCGTCTTGCCCGAGCCGGACTCCCCGACCAGGGCGAGGATCTCACCGGAGCGGACCCGCAGGTCGACCCCGTCGAGCGCCGTGGCCGTGTCACCGCTTCGCGAGCCGAACTCGACCGCGAGATCGCGGGCCTCGAGGGTGATGTCAGGCGTGTCGGCGCTCATGCCGGCACCCGGATGCAGGCGGCCTGACGACTGGGACGCTTGGTCTCCAGCGGCGGTTCGGCGCTGGCACAGTCCTTGACGGCGCGGGGGCACCGCGGCTCGAAGGAACAGCCCGACAGCAGGTGGCGCGGATCCGGGGGATCGCCGGCCAGTCCCGCCGGGGCGTAGCGGGCGCCGGGATCTCCCACCCGCGGGAAGGAGGCTGACAGGGCTGCGCTGTAGGGGTGCAGTGGGTCGGTGAACACCTGGTCGGCCGGTCCCTGCTCGATGACCCGACCGCCGTACATCACGGCGATCCGGTCGCTCATGGCGGCGAGGACCGAGAGGTCGTGGCTGATCAGCAGCATGCCGACCCCCAGGTCCTTGACGAGGCCGCTGAGCACGTCGAGGACCTGCGCCTGCACCATCACGTCGAGGGCGGTGGTCGGCTCGTCGGCGACCACGAGCGCCGGCCGGCAGGCCAGTGCCATCGCGATCATCACCCGCTGGCGCTGCCCGCCGGACAGCTGGTGCGGGTAGGCCTCGGCGCGTGCGGCCGGCAGCCCGACCTGCTCGAGCAGCTCGCCGACGCGCCGCTTCACCTCGCTCCGGCCCACCCCGGGCTCGTGGAGCTGGATGGGCTCGGCGATCTGCTGGCCGACCCGGCGTACGGCGTTGAGCGAGTGCAGTGCCCCCTGGAAGATGATCGAGGCGCCGGCCCACCGCAGCGCACGGAGATCGCCCCAGCGCATCGTGAGCACGTCGGCGTCGTCGAACAGCACTCGCCCGCTGACGGTCGCGGAGGCCGGCTGGAGTCGGAGCACGGTGCTGGCCAGGGTGGACTTCCCGCAGCCGGACTCCCCGGCCACGCCGACCACCTCGCCGCGCGCCACCGTGAGGTCGACATCGCGTACGGCCGGCACCGGGCCCTGCTCGGTGCGATAGGTGACCGAGAGACCTTCGATCCGCAGCAGCTCACTCATCGTGCGTCACCGATCCTGGAGCTTGGGGTTGAGGACGTCCTCGAGGGCCTGGCCGACCATCGTGAAGCAGAGCACGACCAGCACGACGCAGACGCCCGGCGGGACGAAGAACCACCACGAGCCTGTGGTGATGGCGCCGACGCTGTAGGCGTTCTCCAGCATCGAGCCCCACGAGATCCGGGTCGGGTCCCCGAGGCCCAGGAAGCTCAACGTGGTCTCGGAGAGGATCGCCACCGCCACGGCGAGGGTCGTGTTGGCGAAGACGAGCGGCACGACGTTGGGCAGCACGTGCTTGCGCAGCAGGTGGGCGTTGCCGGCGCCCAGGGCCCGCGACCTCTCCAGGTAGGCCCGCTCCTTGATCGAGAGCGTCTGGCTGCGGATCAGCAGGGCCGTGCCCGCCCAGGAGGTGACCCCGATGACGATGACGATGTTGACCAGGGAGCGGCCCAGGACGCTGGCCAGCACGATCGCCAGCGGCAGGAACGGGATCACCAGGAACCACTCGGTGAAGCGGAACAGCACCGCACCGGTGACACCGCCGAAGTAGCCGGACGTCAGCCCCACGACCGTCCCGATCAGCATCGAGATCAGGGTCGCCATCAGGCCCACGAACAGCGAGATCCGGGCGCCCCAGATCAGCAGGGTCAGCACCGACCTGCCGCTGTCGTCGGTGCCGAGGGGGTAGTGCCAGGACGGGGCCTCGAGCACCCCGCCCGTGGCCCGCGTGACCGAGAGGCCGGACCCGTCGGCCAGCAGGGGAGCGAACAGCGCGACCAGCACGAACAGCGCCAGCACGACCAGTCCGACCAGCCCGGCGCGGTTGGTGCGGAAACGTGCCCAACCGCGAGTCCAGGCGGCCCTGCGTCGGCTGTGGGCCAGCTGCCGCGCAGACAGCGTGGCAGCCCCTTCGGTGGAGGCGTCGGCGGAGGCGTCGGTGGTCATCAGGTCCGGACCCGCGGGTCGAGCGCGCCGTAGGCGAGGTTGGCGAGCAGGTTGGCCACGATCACCGCGGCCGACGAGAGGAGGAAGACGCCCTGGAGGAGCCAATAGTCGGGCACCTTGAGCGCCTCGGTGGTCAGCAGGCCGAGCCCCGGGATGGAGAAGATCGTCTCCACCGTGATCGCGCCCGCGATGACGAAGCCGAAGTTGAGCGCGATGACGGTGGTGGTCGGCAGCAGGGCGTTGGGCACCGCGTGCCGGCTCCGGACGGCGGCGTCGCGCAGCCCCTTGGCCCGGGCGGTGGTCAGGTAGTCCGCGCCGAGCTCGTCGATGAGCGAGCCCCGCATGATCAGGGCGTAGTCGGCGAGGTAGGCCAGGGTCAGGGTGATCACCGGCAGGGCCAGGTGCCAGCTGGTGTCGAGCACGCCCGACACCGAGCCCGGGTCGGAGCCGACCGAGTGCAGTCCGCCCGTCGGGAACAGCCCGGGCATCGGCCCGATCCCCACCGACAACGTGGCGATCAACAGCAGGCCCAGCCACCACTCGGGCATCGAGTAGAGGGTCAGGGAGGTGCCGGTCGAGAGCCGGTCGAACCTCTGGCCCCGCTCCCAGCCGGCCCGGATCCCGATCCAGACGCCGATGAGTGCCGCGAACACCGTGGCGGTGCCCACCAGGAGCAACGTCGGCCAGAGACGGTCGAGGAGGATCCCCGAGACGTCACGGTGGTAGAGGATCGAGTAGCCGAGGTCGCCGTGCGTCAGGTTCGTCAGGTAGGTGAGGAACTGCTGGCCCGTGGGCTCGTCGAGGCCGTAGGTCTTGTTGAACTCCGCCAGCTGCTCGGGGCTGGTGAGCCGGCCTCGACCCAGGGTGCGAGCCGGGTCGCCGGGCAGGATCCGGAACAGGAAGAAGTTCACCACCAGCATGAACATCAGGCTGCCGAGGGAGCCGAGCACCTTGCCCCCGGCGTAGGTGGCGTAGCCGTGCCGGGCGCCTCGTCGCGCCCGGGCGGGACGCTCGCCCCCGGGAGCGACGCCGGTCGGATCGGTCGTGACGACGCTCATCGGGTCGGCTCCACGCTCACTCGCGGTCCGCTGCGGTCCGGCGGCGGCGCATCATCAGCACCCCGGCGAGCAGCACGGCCGCGCCCGCGGCACCGCCGATCCCGACGAGCACCCCGGTGCCCACGCTGCCGTCCTCGCCCGCGCTGGTGGCCTGCGTGGCCTCGTCGTCGCCCCCGCAGTCGCCCGCCTGGTCCGCGGCCTGCATGTGGATGTAGTTGTAGACGCCGTACTGGAACAGCCAGACCCCGTTGGGTGTCGGCTGGCGCACCAGGCACGCGAAGCGGTCGCTGCGCAGCGCCTGCCCGACGGTGTTGTAGGCCGTGACGAGGTAGGGCGAGTCCTCGAAGAGGACCTGCTGCATCTCCTGGACCTGCGCGGCCCTGGCCTCCGGGTCGGCCTCACCCAGCTGCTGCTCGTAGAGCGCGTCGTACTCCTTGCTGCAATACCAGGTGTCCGACCAGTTGCCCCGCTGGTCGCAGGTCATGTAGCTGAGCATCGAGGTCGGGTTGGGGTCGACGAACCATCCCCACTGGAAGACGTCGAAGTCGCCGTCGAGGATCACGTTGGTGAGCTTGCTGGACTCGATCGCCTCCACCTCGGAGTCGATCCCGATGTCGGCGAGCCACTCCTGGAAGAACGTCATCGTGTCGATCGAGGTCTCGGAGTCCGAGCGGGCAGCCAGGCGCAGCGTGCCGATGGGGCTCCCGTCCGGCATCGTCCGCAACCCGTTGTCGCCCATGCGGTAGCCGGCCTCGTCGAGGTCCGACCCGGCCCGGTCGGGGTCGTAGGTGAACGCTTCGTCGTCGGGCACCTGCCAGTGGAAGGTCGCGTAGTTGGGCGGGACGATCGTGCTGCCGGGCTCGCCTGCTCCCTGGTAGACCTTCTCGACGAGCTGGTCGAGGTCCATGCTCCAGCCGAGGGCATGGCGGAAGGCGGGGTCCCGGACGGCCGGGTTGCCGTCGCCGATGGGCGCGCCGGTGTCCAGGTCGACCGCTCCGGCGTTGAACGCGATCTCGTCGAACCCGGGGGAGTCGCCGCTGATCGCGGTGACGCCCGCCACGCCGTCGAGCGCGGCGACCTGGATGGCGCTGATGTTGTGGACGAAGTCGACCTCGCCCTTCTTCAGTGCCGCGATCGCCGGGTCCTCGGACTTGAAGACGCGGTAGACGATCTGGTCGAGGTGGGGGACCCCGCCCCAGTAGTCGGGGTTCTTCTCGAACCTGTACGTCGAGCCGCCGGCGCTGCCCTCGACGAACCGGAACGGTCCCGATCCCACGACCGGCTGGGTGTCGGTCGGCTCGTTCTTGAAGGTCTTGACGTCCTTCTCCGCCACGTCCTTCCAGATGTGCTCGGGGATGATCGGGATGGGCAGGCCGGGCAGGCCGGAGTTCACCCGCTTCAGCTCCAGCACGACGGTGGTGTCGTCCGGGGCGGTGATCGTCGTGACGCCGGCGAGGTAGGGCCGCCAGGTCGCCGCCTCGGGACCACCGTCGAGGACACGGTTGTAGGTGTAGGCGATGTCCGCCGCGGTCAGCGGCTCGCCGTCGGACCACGTCACGCCCTCGCGGATGTCGAAGGTCCAGGTGAGCCCGTCCTCGGAGCTCTCCCACGACGTGGCCAGCCCGGGCTGATTCGACAGGTCCTTCACGCCCGTGACGATCATGAAGTCATAGGTCAGGGCCCACATCTCGAACGACTCCGCCTCGATGCCGAGGAACGGGTTGAACGAGTCGACCTCGTTGGTCATCGCCACGGTCAAGGTGAGCGGGTCGTCAGCCGCCGCGGCCGCAGTGGGGGATGCGACGAGGGCGGGCGTGAGGCAGGTGGCGAGCAGCGCGCCCGCTGCGAGTCCCCGGATGGCGCTACGTTGACGCCCGTGGACACCCCCTCCTCGCCGGTTCCCGAGGCTCCGCGTGAGCCGTTCGAGCACACCGAGCACGGCGTCGTACGCCCCGACCCCTATCACTGGATGGGCGCGACGACTCCCCGCCTTCTCGACCATCTCGCCCTGGAGCGATCCTTCTACGACTCGGCGTGCGCCCATCTCGACTCCCTGGTGTCTGATCTGACGGATGAGATGACTGCGCGGGTCAGCGAGGCGGATCTCTCAGCGCCGTGGCGTCGCGCGGGCTTCAGGTACTACTCCCTGACCCGTCGTGGGCATGAGTATGCCGACATCGTCAGGGAAATCCATGGCTCTGGCCACGAAATCCCACGAAATACGTTGGAAACAACCCCATTGGACGAACGGTTCCGTGGACCGGGGGAGCTGGTGCTCGATGTGGGAGCCCTCGCGGGCGACAGCGGCTACCTCGAGCTCGGTCTCACCCTGGTCAGTCCGGACGAGCACGTGCTGGCCTTCTCCGTGGACCGCACGGGGGACGAGGTCTACGAGCTGCGCTTCCGGGATCTCCGCACCGACACCGTGCTCGACGAGGTCATCCCCCGCACCTACTACGGCGGAGCGTGGAGCGCGGACTCGCAGTGGTTCTTCTACACCATCCATGACCAGGCCTACCGGCCCCACCAGGTCTGGCGTCACCGGATCGGGACCCCGTCCGTCGATGACGTGCTGGTCCTCGAGGAGCCGGACGAGCGCTTCGACCTCCACCTGCGCGCGTCGCGCAGCGGGTCGGCCATCCTGGTGCTGAGCGAGAGCCGGGACACCGGCGAGGTCTGGGTCGTCGACGCCCACGACCCCGAGTCGTCGGCGTACTCCGTGGGTGGGCGCCGTCCGGGGGTCGTCTACCGGGCCGAGCACGTCCGCGAGAGCGACGTGCTGCTGCTGGTCACCAACGACGAGGCGGTCGAGTTCCGACTGGTCTCCGCACCCGTCCCACGCCACGGCGACCAGGACCACTCGGTGTGGACCGAGGTGCGTGGCGAGGATCGCGCCGAGCGGATCGAGCGGGTCGACGCGTTCGCCGGGCACGTGGTGCTGAGCCTGCGCACCGACGCCGCCCACGTGCTGCGCGTGCTGCCGCTCGACCGGCTCGGTGGGCCCGGGACCACCCTGACCAGCCGGTTCGCCGGGGGTGGGCTGCGGCTGGCGCGCAACACGGCGTACGACGCGAGCGCCGTCACCGTGGTCGACCAGGCGCACGTCGAGCCGCCGGTGTGGTCGGACGTGGACCTCGCCTCGGGCGCGGTCGCCGACGTCGTGCGCCAGCAGGCACCCGGACACGACGGCGCGCGCTACGTCACCACCCGCCTCGACCTGCCGTCGGTCGACGGCACCCCGGTGCCGGTGACCGTGGTGCGGCACCGCGACACCCCTCTCGACGGCACCGCGCCCGCCCTGCTCTATGCCTACGGCGCCTATGAGTACACCTTCGAGCCGGACTGGGATGCCGCGCTCCCCAGCCTCCTCGACCGAGGCGTCGTCTTCGCGCACGCCCACGTCCGCGGTGGGGGAGAGGGCGGGCGGCGCTGGTGGCTCGACGGACGGCTCGAGCACAAGCAGCACACCTTCGACGACTTCATCGCGGTCGCCGACGGGCTCGCCGAGGCGTACGTCGACGGCGACCGGATCGCCAGCCGCGGACTCTCGGCCGGTGGCCTCCTCCAGGGCGCGGTGTTCAGCCAGCGCCCGGACCGGTGGCGTGCCGTGGTGGCCGAGGTCCCGTTCGTCGACGTCGTCACCACGATGTTCGACGCGTCCATCCCGTTGACCGTCAACGAGTGGGACGAGTGGGGCGATCCGCGCCGCCGGGCCGACTTCGACTGGATGCTGGCCTACTCCCCGTACGAGAACGTGCCCCCCGCAGGCTCCCGCCCCGACCTGCTGGTGACCGGGGCGGTCCATGACCCACGGGTGATGGTCCGCGAGCCCGCGAAGTGGGTCGCCCGGCTGCGCGAGACCGACCCGGACTGGTCGCCACGCTGCCTCTTCCGGTGCGAGACGGGGGCAGGCGCGCATGCCGGCCCCTCGGGTCGCTTCGGGCACCTGGCCTACGAGGCGGACGTGTTCGCGTGGGTGCTGGACCGGCTCGGAGTGGGCGCGTGACGCCGCTGCACGCCGAGGTGCTCGAGGTCGCCCGCGCACTGATCCGCTTCGATTCGAGCAACGCCCCTGAGGCCGCGCTGGGACGCCCGCCCGGGGACGAGACGGGCCCCGCGACCTACCTGCGCGACTACCTGGTCGGGGCCGGCGTCGACTGCGAGCTGATCGCCCGCGATCCGCGCCGGGCCAACCTGGTCGCGCGGATCCCGGGCACCGGGGATGCGCCGTCACTGGCCTTCGTCGGGCACACGGACGTCGTGCCGGCCGACCCCCGGGACTGGACGCACCCGCCGTTCGCGGCCGTCGTGGACGAGGGCGGCTGGCTGTGGGGCCGTGGTGCGATCGACATGAAGAACGAGGTGGCCGCGCGCGCCGTCGCGATGGCCGAGCTGGCGCGCTCGGGATTCCGGCCGCGCGGCGACCTGTGGTTCATCGCCGTCTCGGACGAGGAGGACGGCATGGCCGACGTGGGGATGCGCTGGCTCCTCGAGTCACGGCCCGACATCCGTCCCGACCTCGCCCTCAACGAAGGCGGTGGATCACGGCTCCAGCTCCCCGACGGCCGGGTCGTGCAGATGGTCAGTGTCGGCGAGAAGGGCACCTATCCCGCCCGGGTCGTGGCCCTGGGTGAGGCCGGACACGCCTCGACCCCGAGCGTCGGCGACAACGCCGTGCCGATCCTGGGAGAGCTGCTGCGGCGGGTCGGCACCGGGATGCCCACCCGGACGCCGTCCGCCCTCGTGGATCGGACGCTGGAGGTGTTGCTCGAGCAGCCGATCACCGACCCCGCGGCCGCCCTGGCACGCGCGGCGGCCCTGCACCCGGTCCTCGCCCACACCCTCCCGGCGCTGGCCGGCACGACGATGGCGCCGACGTTGCTGAGCGCCTCCACCAAGCGCAACGTGATGCCGGCGCGGGCGTCGATGGAGCTCGACTGCCGGATCCTGCCGGGCACCACCGCGGCCGATGTCGAACGCGAGGTCCGGGACCGGCTGGGCTCGGACCTGGGCTACGAGCTGGAGTGGCCCGAGCACCTCGTCGCCGGCAGCGCCTCGTCGCCGTCGTCTCCGCTCATGGACGCGATGGCCGCCGTGCTGAGCAGGTCCGGTGACGACGCCGCGTTGCTGCCGATCCTCTCCACGGGATTCACCGACTCGGTCTACCTGCGCGCTGCAGGCACCCCCACCGCCTACGGCTTCAGCCCGTTCGTCGCCACGCCCCCGGAGGTGCTGGCGGCCGGGTTCCACAACGCCGACGAGCGGGTCCACATCGACGACCTGTTGACCTCGGTGGAGTTCCACCTCGCGTTGGCGCGCGAGCTCCTCGGCTGAGAGCAGGCCCGCGGCACTGTCGGTGGTCCTCCCTAGAGTCGTGGGAGTGGGGATCGCGGGGGCGATCCGGATGGGGGTCGAGACGTGGGTGACGAGCTGGGGCTTCGGTGGGACGAGGCGGTGGAGACGGCATGGCGGGAGTTCCGGCAGCGGCTGGCCGATCGACTCGCGCGGCTGGAGCCCGACGAGTGGTTCTCGGTGGCCGCCGACGCGGACGAGGCGCCAGCACCGTGGTGCCGGGTCGGTCTTCGTGGGGGCCTCCTGCGGTTCGAGGCCGTGCGTGGGGATGACGCCGACATCTCGTGCTGGCTGGCTGCGGGGCACGCCGATCAGGCCGCGGTGGTGGTCGTCGACACGCTCCGCAACCGCTACGGCGTGCTGCACCCGGTCTACCTCGATGCCGGTGGGTTGGAGCCGGAGGGTGCCGGACGCCCTCTCCCGCCCCAGCCCCGCACCATCGAGGTGGACCTCGGTGAGGTGGTCCAGCCGTCCTCGGTCGACGACGTCCGCGCCGTCGTCGACCTGGCCGTCGCCGAGCTCTGTGACGAGGCGCCCGAGTGGGACGACGACGGCGATCTCGGCCTGTGGACCGAGGACCACGTCGTGTGGGTCTCGGTCAACGCCCATGCCCCGCGCGTGCTGCTGTCGTGCATGCTCCTCGACGACGTCGACCGCACCGAGGCGGCGCTGGGCGAGCTCAACCGGCTCAACCGCGCCGAGTGGGGGCTGACGTTCACCCTGCATGAGCGGCGCATCAGCGTGGCCCGGGAGCTGGGCCTGGGCGTGGCGGTCCCGCTCGCAGTGCAGGGCGAGATCCAGCGGTTGTTGTCGCAGGTCGACGGCTGGGCCAAGGACCTTGCCGAGTGCGTCCGCAGCAGCTCGGAGGCGCCGGCCAAGCACCGGGCGGCCGGCCGGTTCACGACGGCGTACGCCGTGATGGCCGAGCTGGAGCGCGACCAGCGCGGGTCGGTCGGACCGGCCGCGATGGCACGGATCTATGGCAACGACACCGGGTTGCTGCTCAAGGCGATCCGGATCACCGAGCAGCGGCGTCGCGACGTCCGCACCAAGGTGCGCGAGGCTCGCGACCAGGGGCAGCGGTCCCGCGAGAAGACACTGAGGGCACGCCACGACTACCTCCGCGACCTCGCCGCGCGGATGCGTGGCGGCCTGCGCCTCATCGTCGACGCACCGGTGCGCAAGGTGCAGGTCGACCAGCTCGCCCTCTTCGACGAGGACGAGGCGGGGACCAGCCGGTGACCGCGTCCGTCCCCCCACGGGCTGTCGCGATCGGTGATGGGACGGGCGCGCGCCGCGCCCAGCCCCCGTGGTCCGACGAGCGGCTCACCGCATGTCGAACACCAGCCGTGCCGGCACCTCGCCGGCCAGCACCTCCTCGAAGCACGCGTTGACGTCGTCGAGCTGGCGGCTCTCGGTGACGACGCGGGTCAGTCCGCGGGCGTGCAGGTCGAAGGTGGCGGCGAGGTCGTTGCGGGTGCCGACGAGCGAGCCGATGATCGAGATGCCCTTGAGCACGGTCTCGAAGACCGGGAGCTCGAGGCGGTTGTCGGCGGGCAGGCCGACCAGGACGAGACGGCCGTTGGGGTTGAGGGCGGCGTGCGCGGCGCGCATGGCAGCCGGGGACGGCACTGTCACGAGGGCGATGTCGACACCGCCGATCTCGGCGAGCTGCGCTGCCTGGTCTCCGCGGGCGTCGACCACGTGGTCGGCGCCGAGGTCCGTGGCCAGCTGGAGCTTGTCGTCGTGCACGTCGACGGCGACGGTGCGCGTGCCGAAGATGCGGGCGTACTGCAGACCGAGGTGGCCCAGGCCGCCGATGCCGACGACCATGCAGGTCTCGTCCGGCTTGGGGTTCGCCACCTTCAGCGCCTTGTAGGTCGTGACGCCCGCGCAGGTCAGCGGTGCGGCGTCCATGGGGTCGACGGCGTCGGGGACGGGCACGACATGGCTGGCCCAGGCGACGGCGTACTCGGCGTAGCTGCCGTCCATCGTGTAGCCCATGTAGGACGGGCTGGTGCAGTAGGTCTCCCAGCCGTCGACGCAGTAGCGGCAGTGCCCGCACGCCTGGCCCAGCCAGGGCAGCGCGACGCGCTGCCCGACCGTGATGGGCAGGTCGCCCTCGCCCACCGCCTCGACGATCCCGACCCCCTCGTGACCCGGGATGAGCAGGTCCTTGGGCTTGACCGGCCACTCGCCGCGGGCGGCGTGGATGTCGGTGTGGCACAGCCCGCAGGTCTCGATGCGGACGAGAACCTGTCCGGCGCCCGCCTGGGGGACGGGGACGTCGCGGATCTCCAGTGGTGCGCCGGGTGCGGGGACGACGGCAGCCTTCATGGCGTGCTCCTCAAGGGGATGGCCGGCGCGATCTGCGTCGGGGGAGCGTGGTCGCTCCACCTCGAGGGTCGTCGCGACGCCGGTCGCCCGACAGGGGCGATGGGACCTCGGGATGCGGGGCGAAGGTCCTGCGTCGGCGGGAGGTGTCATGGCAGCCGGCGCTCCGAGCCCGGCGACGCGGATCGTCAGCGACGTTTGCGCAGCCGTGGACACCCTTACTCGGGCGACGTAGAATTTACTCATGCAGGTAAAGCCACGTTCCGCCGCCTCGACCGCCCGCCGCGCGCAGATCCTCGACGCGACTATCGCAGTCGTGGCCGAGGAAGGCTTCGCGAGAGCGACCTTCGCACGGATCGCGGGCCGGGCGGGACTGTCGAGCACGCGGCTCATCAGCTATCACTTCGCCGGCAAGGACGATCTCGTCGCGGCGCTGGTCGAGCACGTCGTCGGCGGCATCGGCGACCACGTCGGCGCGAGGGTGATGGCCGAGACGACGGCGCGCGGCAAGCTCGGGGCCTACATCGAGGGCGTCGTCACCTACGCCGACACCCACCGCGCGCCGATGTCGGCGCTGCTCCAGGTCGCGATGTCCGCGACGGCGGACGACGGCACGTCGACGCCCAGCGACACCAGCCACCTCGAGCAGATCCTGCGCGAGGGGCAGGAGGCCGGCGAGATGCGGGCCTTCGACGAGAGCGTCATCGCCATGACCGTCCAGAGGGCCGTCGAGGTGGTGCCGTTCCGGCTGCAGGCCGAGCCCGACCTCGACTGCACGGCGTACGCCGCCGAGCTCGTCGAGCTCTTCGACCGCGCCACGAGGGCCGGCGCATGACCCTGCTGCGGCCGGTCCTCGGCATCGCGGGCTCGACGGCGCTCTACTACCTGTTGCGCCACCTCGGCGTGAGCGTCTACGCCGCGCTCGTCTTCGGCGCGGTCCTCTCGCTGCTCCCCGTCTGCATCGCGCTGGCCCGCGGTGCGCGCCCCAGCGGGCTCGAGGCGCTCTTCACCGTCCTGCTCTTCGCGAGCTTCGCGATCGCCCTGTTGCCCGGAGACGAGCGGTTCCTGCTCGCCAAGGATGCCCTCATCACCACCGGTGTCGGCGTCTGGTTCCTGGCCAGCCTGCGCTGGGCGGACCGTCCGCTCGCCTATCAGTTCGCCAAGCCGATGGTCGAGGGTCGGCTCGCCTGGCCGGGGGACTGGGAGGGGTTGTGGGAGCGCGAACCGTGGTTCCGCCAGATGTGGCGCACGTCCAGCATCCTCTGGGCGATCGGCACGCTGCTCGACGCGGCTGCGCGGGTCGTGATGGCCTACACGCTCCCCGCCGACGCGGTCCCCGGCCTCAACCTCGCGATGTACGTCGTCACCGTCGTGGTGCTCAACGTGGTCACGACGGTGGTCTACGTGCGGGCGGGGGCGCTGGGCGCGGGCGAGCCCGATGGCGTGCGCGCCGTCAGGGTTCACCGCACAGACGATCGGTGAGCGGGGGGAGGCTCAGGGCTGGAAGACCACCTTGACCATCCCCTCCTCCTTCTTCTGGAAGTGCTCGTAGGCGCTGGGTGCCTCGGAGAGCGGGAGGTGATGGGTGGCGAAGGCGTCGACACCGAACGGGTCGTCGTCGATCAGCATGGCGAGCAGCTCGTCGGTCCAGCGGCGCACGTTGGCCTGGCCCATGCGGAACTGGATCTGCTTGTCGAACATCTGCATCATCGGCATCGGGTCGGCCTGTCCGCCGTAGACGCCCGAGACCGAGATCGTGCCGCCACGGCGTACGGCGTCGATGGCGGTGTGGAGCGCCGCGAGGCGATCCAGTCCGGCCGTCTTCATCATCGGCTCGGCGATGGCGTCGGGGAGCAGGCCGACGAACTTCTGCACCGCGCTCGCGCCGGGGGAGCCGTGCGCCTCCATGCCGACGGCGTCGATGACGGCGTCCGGGCCACGACCACCGGTCGACTCGCGGACGATGTCGCCGACACCGCCGAACTCCTCGGCGTCCTTGAGGTCGAGGGGCTCCGCGCCGAAGGCCTCGACCCGGGCCAGGCGCTCGGGCACGCGATCAACGGAGATGACGCGGTGCCCGGCGCGTACGCCCATGCGGGCGGCCATGTCACCGATCGGGCCGGCTCCCAGCACCAGCAGCGTCCCGCCGTCGGGGACATCGGCGTACTGCAGCGACTGCCACGCCGTGGGCAGGACGTCGGAGAGGAAGAGGAAGCGGTCGTCGGCGTGCTCGTGCGGCACCTTGACCGGCAGGAAGTCAGCGAACGGGACGCGCAGGTATTCCGCCTGGCCGCCGGGGACCTGGCCGTAGAGCTTGCTGTAGCCGAAGAAGCTGGCGCCGGTGCCGTGCTCGTGGGTCTGGGTGGTCTCGCACTGGCTGAACAAGCCGCGGTCGCACATCCAGCACGACCCGCAGGACACGTTGAACGGCACGACGACCCGGTCGCCCACCTTCAGGTTGCTGACGCCGGCACCGACCTCCTCGACGATGCCCATCGGCTCGTGGCCAACGATGTCGCCGGCCTCCATGAACGGGGCCAGGGTCTCGTAGAGGTGCAGGTCGGAGCCGCAGAGTCCGGTCGACGTGACCTTGATGATCGCGTCCGTCGGCTCCTCGATGCGCGGGTCGGGAACGTCCGTGACCTGCATGTCGTGGACGCCCTGCCAGGTGACTGCCTTCATTGCGTGAACCGCCTTCGGTCGAGAGTCGTCGGAGAACCTCGCGTACCCGCACGTCGCCGGCACATGCGGGTAGATGGGCCGCGACGTGGGGCGCAGGCGGGGGACTGCCCTCCCGACCACCCCGAGGGACGTGGTGCGGCTGGGCGCGCTGGTTAGCGTGGAACGCATGACTGACGAAGCACAGCAGGCAGCGACCGAGGCAGCGCAGGCAGTGGTCGACCAGGTGAGCTCCTATCAATACAGCGCGGAGGAGAGCACCATCGCGCAGCAGCTCGACGAGGGGCTGGCGAAGGCGAAGGTGTCCCTCGACGACGAGGAGCGCACCCGCATCCTCGCCGAGATCGACGGACTCAAGGACGAGCAGTCGAGCGCCCCGCAGGTCCGTTCCGCGACGCCGGTGGAGTGAGCGCCATGGACGTGCGTGGACTGCTGAGCGAGGGCTTCGGCCGCATCACCGAGCTGTACGACGCCGTGGCCGAGGGCCTGGACTCCGATCAGCTGCACCACCGACCCGGCGGCACCGGCAACTCGATCGGCTGGCTGATGTGGCACCTGACGCGGGTCCAGGACCACCACATCGCCTGTCTCGCCGACGCCCCTCAGGTGTGGGAGAAGTTCCAGGACCGCTTCGGCCTTCCCAACGGCACCGACGACATCGGCTATGGCCACACCAGCGAGCAGGTGGACGCGATCCGCATCGAGGACCCCCAGCTGCTCCTCGATTACCACCACGAGGTCACGCTCGCGACCGCGCGCTACCTGCAGACCGTCGACGAGGCCGAGCTCGAGCGGGAGGTCGACCAGAGCTGGGACCCGCCGGTCACCGCCGGCGTACGACTCGTGAGCATCCAGGGCGATTGCCTGCAGCACCTCGGGCAGGCGGGGTACCTCAAGGGGTTGCTGGGGTGAGTGGGCGGGTTTCGTGACGGTCGCTGCGCGACCTCCTCAACCAGCGGGGTGAGCCTCACTCCAGCAGGTGCTCCAGCGCCCTCCCCATCACCTCGGTGCGGTCGGCGGGTGTCGCGATGCCCTCGAACCCGAAGCCGAGGAGCAGTGAGTCGGGAGTGGTGATCGCGGCGCCGACGGGGAAGCCGCTGGCGTCGGTCACCTCCCAGTCGTTGCCGTTGGTCGCGCTGCCGGTGGGAGCGCCCGACACCGTCCAGCCCTCCAGGCCGGTCTCGTACGACGTGCTCGTGCCGTCCGGGAGCGTGATGTCGTCGACGAAGGCGCCCAGGCCCTGGGTGCCCCAGTCGCTGGCGTAGGTGAGGGAGAGCTCGACCGAGCTGCCCTGCCAGGCCCCCAGGTCGAGGCTCCACTCCTGCCAGCCCGCCGAGTTGCCCGACGCTGCGTTCCACGCGCCCGTCGTGCCGGTCGGCGTGCAGCTCCCGGCGGCCTCGTCATAGGTCTGGTAGTGGTCCAGCTGCGGGTGCAGCTCGCGCCACCCGGCCGCGCAGCTCGCACCGGTGTCCGGCGAGGTGTGGCCGTTGAGGTCGGGCAGCGTCGTCCAGTCGTCGCCGCCGGAGGTGCGCGCCTCGACGAAGACGTAGTCCCAGTCGGCCTCGGTGTCATAGGACGTCCAGAAGTCGAGCGTGCCACCGCCGGCCGGCACGGCGACCGTCCGGGTCAGCCGCTTGTAGGACACGTCGGCGATCTGGCTGTAGACGTACTGCTCGCCGGCGTGCGGGTCGAACGGACCGCCCGGCTTGTCCCAGCGGGCTGACGGCCAGCTCTCGAACTGGGGGAACTGCGCGGGCGGCAGGATGCCGCTGGTCGAGATGAAGGACGAGGTGGCGGTCTGGTTGTCCCCCGACCCGGGACCGTTCGTCGCCCACGAGTCGCCCGCGAAGGGGGCGTCGATGCCGGCCACGCCATAGGCATCCCCGGCATCGTCGAGGCCGTCGCCGGGGATGGCGAGATATCCGCCGAACCAGTACTGCAGGACGTCGTTGGTGCCGTCGCCGGACCCTCTCAGGGCCAGGCAGCGACGCGGGTCGACGCCCGCCGGGAGCGGGTTGCAGACGATCGTGCCCTGCGGGTCGTAGCGCTGCGTGCCGACATTGGCGGTGTACTGTGCGCCCGCCTGGTTGCCGGTGTACATCACCGTCCCGCCCTCGTTCATGAAGGCACGGAACTCCAACATCTCGTCGAGCGCGAGCCGGTCCACGTTGCCGGCCCCCCGGCCCGTCGTACGCGTGACCGCGTCGTCGCCGGTGTACCAGATCGCCGCGTCGTAGTGGCTCAGGACGCCGAGTGCGTCCGGCGCCGTGCGGTCGTTGGCGTCGACGTCGTAGACGTCGGCGCCCTCGCCGTTGTCGTCCAGCGCGTCGAGGTAGTAGTCGAGGTAGTGCGGACCGCCCGGGTCCTGGGTCGGCGAGGCGCCGGTGTAGTCCTCGGCCGCCACGACCAGGACCCGGTTGTCGGTCTCGGAGACGGCGTCGTAGGTGAACGAGGGGCTGCGTTTGCCGCGGGCCTCGAACCACACCTGCACCCGGTCGCCGGGGTCGGTGCCGGTCACGACGCCACGCACCTGGTGGTAGTGGGTGGAGGTCATGCCGTAGCTCTCCCCGCCGGTCCACTCACGAGTCCGCGCGGACCTCGTGCGACCGCCGTTGATCCGCCACTTCGCGCTCACCCGGCCGAGGCTGCGCTTGGCCAGCACGGCGACGGGCTGCGGGTCGCCGTAGGACTTCGTGAAGCTCAGCTGCACGCTCGGCAGTCCGCTCTTGTAGGGGTCCTCGCTGTCGAGGTAGAAGGGTTTGGTCGTGATGCCGAGCGACGACTTCGGGTCGTCGGGGTCGACCGCGGACGCGGCGACCGATTCGGCGAAGGGAAGGTTGCGCTCGAACTCCGCCTGCACCAGCGCCTCGTCGTCGGGGAAGACGAAGCCGCAGCCCGGACAGCCGGGTGAGAGCTCGGGCGTCCACGCCAGGGTGCCGGTGGCCTCCTGCGCGTAGCCGTCGATCTCACCGTTGGTGACGTAGAGGACGTCGGAGGACAGGCCGGGGTGGAAGTCCTCGATGGCGGGCTGGTCGAGGTTGCCGGACAGGGCGTAGTAGATCGGGTCGTCGGCCGTGGGGGTGCCGATCTGCCAGCCGTCGTTGTAGAGCAGCCACTGGCCGTTGGAGTGGTAGTTGACCATGAACTCGGCCCGGGCCAGCTTGAAGAGCTTGATGCCTGCCTGCGTCTCCGGCTCGGACGCCGGAGACGGTCCGCGATAGGTCTCGCTCGAGGCGATGGGGGACGAACCCTCGTTGTCGTAGCCCCAGTGGGAGGGGTAGTTGCGGTTGGGGTCGACGCCGTCGCCGACCTGGGTGGTGCCGTCGCCGTTGTTGTCGCGGAGGTTCTTGCGCCACAGCCGCTCATCGGTGAACGTGTATTCGTAGCCGTCAGGGTTCATCACCGGGACGAACCAGAGCTCCGTCTTCTTCAGGAGCTTCCGGGTCGCCTTGTCCTTGGCCTTCCACCGCTCGAGGTAGGTGTTCATGAGCCGGCGCGTGACCTCGGGTGCGATCCATTCGCGCGCGTGCTGGGTGGCGCTGAAGATCACCGCCGGCCTCGATCCGTCCCTCTTCTTGCGAGCCCCCTCGGTCACCTTGAGTGCGAGGATGTCGCGGCCCTGGTGCGTCGTCCCGAGCTTCACCAGCTTGGTCACGTCACGGTAGGTCCTCGACGCGGCGACCAGCTGGTCGCGGATGCCGCCCGGCTCGTCGTAGGACTTCCACACGGTGTAGCCGTTGTCCGCCTGCGCGGCCGCGAACTGTCGGACGGTCTGGCCGCCCTTGACGCGGGCGAGGGTCAGCGCCAGGCCCTGGTCGCGCAGCGTCTGCGCCTCGTCGGCGGTGAGCACCAGGTCGACCGCCGTCGTGTCCCCGGTGGGATGCGCCTCGGCGAGGTCGTAGCCCGCCCGGGCCAGGGCATCGAGCTGCTCCGCGGTGACCTGCCGTGCGACATAGGCGTCCAGCGGCTCCGCGGACCGGGGCGCCGATGCCGACGCGGGTGCCGCCGGCGACGAGGGCGGGGCGAGGCCCACCCCCAGGGCGGCGACGACGGCGGCGGCGATGGACCCTGACAGGAGACGGCGCATGACGATCCTCCGAGATGTGAGGCAAATCACAGTGCCACGGTTGCGAGCCGACGGGAACACCGACCGGGGAGTAACTCCGGGACCGGCCCGATCCGGACCTGTCGGTCTGCGAGCATGTCGTCATGACCACCGAGCTCCTCGTGCGCGCGGCGGGCTTCTCGCCGGTCAAGGGCACGCGGCACCTCGGCCTCGATGAGGTCCGCCTCGATGAGCTCGGGCCGGTCGGGGATCGAGCCTGGTGCCTGGTCGACGTCGCCGCGCGGCGGGTGCTGCGTACGGTCCAGCACCCCTCGCTGATGTCGGTCGTGGCACGGACCGCCGGAGACGCGCTCGAGATGACTCTTCCCACGGGGGAGTCGGTCGTCGCCACGCCCGCGCGCACCGGCGAGGACGTCACCTGTGACTACTGGGGGCGCTCGGTCACGCTGTCGCTCACGGAGGGACCCCACGCCGAGCTGATGTCGCGCCACCTCGGCCGCGACGTACGTCTCGCTGCGGCTCCGCGCGGCGGCGGCGTCGTCTTCGCGGCGCCGCTCACCATCGTCGGCACCGCGTCGCTGCGGGAGCTGGGTGAGGACGTCGACGCGGCCCGCTTCCGCGCGACGCTCCTCGTCGAGACCGACGAGCCCTGGGTCGAGGACACCTGGTGGGGTGCCGAGGTGCGAGCCGGAGACGCCCGGCTGCGGATCGGGGGCCCGATCCCGCGCTGCGCGGTCATCGACCACCGCCCGGACACGGGCGTCAAGGACTCCCGTCTGCTCAAGGCCCTCGTCCGGCAGCGCCCGGTGAACACGGCTGGCGAGCCGATGTTCGGGGTGTACGCCGAGGTGGTGCGACCGGGTGTCGTCGTGCCCGCCCGTCACTGACTGAGCCTGTGGGCTGGCCTCGCGGATCACGATTTCACCCTGGGATGGACCCATCTCACCCAAACAAGCGCATACTTGAGTCAAATGACCTCCTCGTACGGCTCACGGCCGAAGCACCTCTCCAGCAGTCCGTTCGCTCCCAAGGTTGAGCCGACCGTCGAGGTGTTCGAGATCGATGACCGGATCACCCACGACCTCTATGGCCTGGGGCGGGTCACCAAGACCGACAGCCACGGCGTGACCGTGGACTTCGGCTCCCAGACGCTGCGGATCGTGCACCCCTACACGAAGCTGCACCACCTCTGAGCGTCTAGGTCGCACTCGAGCACGCTGGTCCGCCAGGATCACCGGCCGGCGTTGCGCCTCAGGCCCGCCGTCCGCGTTGTCCACAGATCGCCGGTCGCGTGTTTCCGCGGCGCTGCTTTCCGGGCATCTGGCACCCATGACGTCACGGCGAGGCACAGGCGCGCACCCCGGTTCCGGGTTCACCGGTCATGTCCGGATCCAGCCCGCGCTCAACGAGGATGAGCGCGAGCACCTCGGTGCGCTGGCGGACTCCCGAGGCACGCTCCGGGGGACGCCGACGGGGCGTGGGGACCGCGACGTGCCGTTCGCCCGGCTGGGGTGGGTGGCCTGCTCGCGTGGGTGCTGCCTGACCTGGGACCCGGACCGCGAGGAGTCCCGGATGATGCTGCCCACGCTGCACTTCCTGGTCGACCACCTGCTGCGGCGAGGCGCCCGGGCCGAGGGGGGCGTCGGGTTCGGCGGATTCAGCTTCGACCACGTGCTCGACGGCGCGGTGATGGGATCGGCTCCCGGGGAAGCCGAGGGCCGGCTGGTCGAGGTCACCGGCAACTCGGTGACGGAGCGGATCCTGGCGCAGCCGTGCGAGTCGGCCGAGGTCCGGCCGGTGACGCGGACGTCCGGTCGGACGCTGCGGGGGAAGCTGCCCGACAACGTGATCGAGTTCCGGCCGCGGCGGGCGTGAGGGCCGGCTGGCTCAGCGGCCGAGCAGGCCGGCCACCTCGGCGCGGGCGCGCAGCTCAGCGGGCAGCATCGTCAGGACTCGTGTGCCCTGGGGGCGGGCAGGAAGCATCTCGATGATGCCCACGTCGATGAGGTTGCGAGTATCGAAGTCGCCGTTCGCGTAGCGACCTTCGAGCCAGGCCAACACCTCGCTCACGCGACCAGGCATGGTCACGCTCATCTCGTGCAACCATCGGGCGACGTCGCCCATGAACAGGTATGCGAGGAGTTCACCCTCCTGCTCACGCAAGTGTTCGTCGAGCAGCGGCGACAGCTCAGGGGCGGTCTCCACGAGCTCGCGGGCGAAGTCGGCTTCGGCCTTCATGGCAGCAGATCCTTCAACTCGTCGGCCAGGCCTTGAGCGACCAGCCGATCCTGGTCGGTGACATCGGACCGTGTGCGGAGCCACCGCTCGAGGCCCCTCAATATGTCACGCCCCTTGCGCACATGATCCTTGCCGTGGACGAGCTCTTGATGCTGAAGCTCATAGCGGATCGCATCCATGGTCGTCCCGTCTCCGGTCCGCTCTCCCTGGGCTACTCCCTTGAAGAGCTGGTCGACGTAGTTCTGCAGCTTGGCGTCGCTCACCTCCGGCCTTGGTCGTCCGGGGACGCGCCGCCACCCTCCCGGCAGCCGCACCTCGCCTCGCTCGTTGCGCACCGCCACCTTCGCGTAGCGGTCGAGTCTCGTGCGCAGTCCGTGCAGCGCGTCCCGGGAGGTCCGCATCCGCGAGCCGGCGGTGGCGATGGTGGCGCGCAGCCCGACCAGCAGCGCCTGGAAGCGCGGCGCCTGGGCACGGATCCGGGCGGCGGCCGCCGCAACGGTCACCGAACTGCCGACACCGCCGGTCAGGCCGCCGATGATGACGGAGACGGCGGCGCCCTCGACGACCATCTGCGCCACCTCCGCCAGGAGGGCACGGGTGCGGGCGTGCACGTCCTCGACCGAGGCGGCGTACTCCTCGCAGGCGGCGCCCAGGGCGCGGAGCTCCCAGGCGGTGTCGGCCACCAGCGAGCGCACGTCTCCCAGGCTCGCCAGCGCGGACGGGATCTCGGGCGAGCGCTGGCGCTCGACCAGCGCGGTGGCCGCATCCAGGTGCTCGACGAGGATCTCCACGTCCGCCGCCGCGCGGCTCCAGGCGTGCGCCGCCTCGCGCAGCAGCGCGACGTCGGCGCCGGGCCAGACGAATCCCTCGACCTGGTCGAGGATCCACCGGTCGACCGCGCCGAAGGACGGCTCGTCGGCACCGAGGCTCGACGGTGGCGGGGAGAAGGAGACGCGGACGAAGTCGTCGTCGGTGAGGCCGCGGCCCGTGTAGGCGCTCACGCGCCCCGCGGCCGCCGCGTCGGCGGCCGCGTGGTGGGTGCCGGTGGCGGACACCAGCCGTCCGAGTCCGACGAAGGCGTGCGTCAGGTCGGCGAGCGAGCCGACCGCTTGGGCGGCCGCGGCGTCGTAGGCGCCGGCGAAGTCCGCACTGCTGGCGTCGTTGCCGGCCATCGCGCCGAAACCGGCGAGCTTGTCGGCGAGGGACTCGCCCAGCAGGGCGACCGTCTGGTTGGCCGTACGGCAGGCGTCGGCAGCGTCGTCGAAACCACCGCACTCGACGCTGATCCTCACGGAGCGACCTGCCGCCAGAGCTCGATGTTGGCCGACACCGCTCGTGAGTAGCGCGCGTCCGCGGCGGACACGATGCTGCGCAGGTCGGCGAGCGCGGTGACCATGTCTGCGCACCCGCCGCGCCATGACTCGTACGACGTCGCCTCGGCCACGCTGGCCGCACCCGACCACCCGGCCTGCAGGCGCTCGTGCACAGCGTCGAGGTCACCCGCGACGCTGATCAGGCCACGCTGGCAGGAGGCGAGCTCGGCGAGGGCCCGGCGCAGCTCGTCGAGGTCGACCGTGTAGGCAGTCATCCCAGGCGTCCCGTGATGCGCACCGCCGACTCGGCGCTCTGGTGGTCGACGACCGTGAGGTCGCCGCGCACTCGGTCGAGCGCGTCCGCAGCAGCCGTGAGCTGGTCGATCACGGCGAGGGCGCCGTGGTTCCACTCGAGCCAACGGGTGCGGAAGTGCTCGGCCGCGTCGCCGCGCCAGGTCGACAGGACGTGGTCGACGGAACGCTCGGCGCGCCCGCGCCGCTCCTCGAGGTCGTCCAGGCGCTGGCGGACGGTCGCCGTCGAGGCGGCGTGGGAGGCAGGGTCGAGGGCGATCGTTCCCGAGATGATCATGGCTCGATGCTCGTCGGCTCCGGGGCGAGTGCGACACCCCCTCGGACCGATCTGTGAATAGCGATCGCGCCGGTCGCGCTGCCTTCACCTGGGCCGGGGCCTCCTGTCAGCGCGGCGAGGAGACCGCGCGCGGCTGCACACCGGCGACACGTCACGCGCCGCTGTCAGGACTGTGCGGTCGTCGCAAGGCCCGACGACACGTGGGGCGAGCGGGCCCCCGGGCTGACTGCTGGCCGGCCTCGGACCACGCTTAGGGTGGGGCAACCCATCTCGGAGGTATTCGTGGAGACCATGACCCCGGCCTACGGCTCGGCCACCCTGCTGCTCATCGCAGCGTTGGCCGTCGCCGTGCTGCTCGTCCTCATCATCGTGCTGCGCATGCACGCGTTCGTCGCGCTGGTGCTCGTCAGCCTCGGCACCGCCGTCGCGGCGGGGGTGCCCGTCGCGGATGTGCCGGCGATCTCGATAGCCGCCTTCGGCAGCACCCTCGGATCGGTCGCGCTGCTCGTCGGTCTCGGCGTGATGATCGGGCGGTTGCTGGAGGTGACCGGAGGGGCGCAGGTCCTGGCGGACACCCTCATCAGTCGGTTCGGGGAGAAGCGTGCGCCGCTCGCCCTCGGCATCGCGGCGCTGCTCTTCGGCCTGCCCATCTTCTTCGACGCGGGCCTCGTGGTCTTTCTGCCGATCATCTTCTCGGTCGCCAGGCGTTTCGGTGGCTCGGTCCTGATGTACGCCCTCCCCGCCGCCGGCGCGTTCGCTGCCATGCACGCGATCGTCCCGCCGCACCCCGGTCCGGTCACCGCCGCCACCGAGCTGGGTGCCAGCATCGGCCTCACTCTGCTCGTCGGCATCGTGGTGGCGTTGCTCGCGTGGTTCGTGGGTGTCTACCTGGTGACGACCTCGTGGCTGGGCAAGGTGCAGGTCCCGATCGACGACTCGGTGCTCACCGGCGGTCGCGAGGTCGACGAGGGCCACCGTCCCGCGTTCGCCCACGTGCTGGGGATCCTGCTGCTCCCGGTCCTGCTCATCGCCGGCAACACGATCCTCACCACCTTGCGCACCAACGGGTCGATCGCGGACGAGGGTGGGCTGGTCGACGCCGTCATCTTCATCGGCCAGACCCCTGTGGCGCTGCTGATCGCGCTGCTCGTGGCGACCTACACGCTCGCGATCAAGCACCACTCGCGCGCGGAGATCGAGAGCCTGCTCAACGACGCCCTCGGTCCCATCTGCGCGATCATCCTGATCACCGGCGCGGGCGGGATGTTCGGCGGCGTGCTGCGCGCCAGCGGCATCGGCGAGGCGCTCTCGGACTCGCTGGCCGACCTCGGCCTCCCGTTGATCGTCTCGGCCTTCGTGATCGCCACCATCCTGCGTGTCGCTCAGGGCTCGGCGACCGTGGCGCTCACCACCACCGCCGGGCTGCTCTCCGCCGCGGTGGTGGAGGCTGATCCCTCCTCGCTCCAGAAGGTCGCCCTCGTGCTCGCGATCGCCGCGGGCGCCACCGTCCTCTCCCACGTCAACGACTCGGGCTTCTGGCTCGTGGGCCGCTTCTTCGGCATGGACGTCAAGACCACCCTCCGCACCTGGACCGTGCTGGAGACCACGCTCGGCGTCTCGATCTTCGTGCTGGCGCTGGGTGTGTGGGTGGTCGGATGACCGGTGCGACCGGAGCTCCGCTCCACCTCGTCTTCATGGGCATCTCCGGGTCGGGGAAGTCCACGGTCGCCCACGCTGTCCAGCAGCGCCTCGGCTGGGAGATGGCGGAGGGCGACGACTTCCACCCGCCCGCCAACGTCGCCAAGATGCGCGAGGGGACGCCGCTCACCGACACCGACCGGTGGGGATGGTTGGAGTCGCTGGCCGACTGGACCGCCGAGCGAGACGCCAGGGGTGAGCCGACGATCATCACCTGCAGCGCGCTGCGCCGGACCTACCGCGACGTGCTGCGCCGTGGTGGCGAGGGCACGTTCTTCGTGCACGCCACCGGTGACAAGCACATGATCCTGGAGCGGATGAACGCCCGCGACCACTTCATGCCGCCGAGCCTGCTGGAGTCGCAGCTCGACACCCTCGAGCCGTTGCAGTCCGACGAGCGGGGGATCGACGTGGACCCCGCCGTGCCCGTGGACCGGATCGCCGCGATCGTGCTGGCGCGGCTCGGCCTCGCCGGCCGAGGACCTGGTTGAGGACGACGATCCCCGCGTTGAGCGCGGTCGCGAAGCAGACCCACGCCCTGGGTCAGCGGGATCGGCGGGCTCGCAGCACCGCGTCGCTGACCGCGATCTCCTCGCCCGAGTGCGGGTGGACGGCCGTCCGCGGCCGCGCTTCGCACACCTCGACCTCCCACGAGTCGTCGAGCGCAGGCAGCAGCGAGTCGGCGGTGAAGAGGAACGAGTGGTGGCCGTGCCGCAGGCCGGTGGCCATGTCGTCGGGGTGGTGCCCCACGACGAGCAGCGTCCCGCCGGGTGCCACGGCAGACGCCAGCCGACCGACGAGGTCGACCATCCGGCCGTCGGGAAGGTGCATGAACTGGGACGACACCAGGTCCCAGGTCTCACCGCCGGGAGCGAAGGTGCGGATGTCCACCCGGCGGGTCTCGACCAGTTCGCCGACGCCGGCCGCTCCCGCGTGCGCCGCCGTCCGGGTCAGGGCCGCGTCGGCGAAGTCGACCGCCGTCACCGCCCAGCCCCGGGAGGCCAGCCAGACGGTGTCGCCGCCCTCGCCGCAGCCGACGTCGAGCGCCCGGCCCGGGATGAGGGTCGCGGCCTCCACGGACAGCTGCGGGTTGACCCGGCCGCTCCAGACCCGCTCGCCCGCGTAGCGCACCTCCCAGGCCGGCCGCTCGAACATCTCGGCCCGGCGGTCCTCGACCGCGCGCGTCGCGTCCTGCGCGATGAGCTCGGCGTTGATCCACGCCCCGACCCGGAAGCCGTGGGCGGCAGACGCCATCAGGGTCATCGACAGGTCGGTCGCGTTGCCCGCCGCGAAGACCCCGGGCACCGCGGTCGCGCCGGTCGGCTCGACCGTCAGCACCGAGCCGAGCACGGCGCCGGCCATCTCGAAGGGGTGCGGCTCGATGCCCAGGGGCGCGAGATAGTCGGCACGGACGTGGGGCTCCGAAGCGACCACGATGGCTGCGCGCTCCAGCACCGAGCCGTCGGCGAGCCGGAGGCCGACCAGCGCGTGGCCGTCGGTGACGACCTCCTGCGGGGTGCCGCGCTCGAACTTCACTCCGATCGCGGCGAGCTTCTCGATGTCCTCGTCCGCCACCTCGACCCCGTCGAGCACGACCACCACGACATCGTCGGAAAGCTGGCTGAAGAGGAGTGCCTGGTGCGCGGTCATCGGGCCGCTGCCCAGGATGGCGATCGGCTGGTCGCGCACCTCCCACCCGTGGCAGTAGGGGCAGTGGAGCACGTCCACGCCCCACCGTTCGGCCAGCCCCGGCACGTCGGGCAACTCGTCGACGACGCCGCCGGTGGCCAGCACCCGGCGCGCCCCGAAGCGCCGACCGCCGGCGGTCGTCACCAGGAAGGCTCCGGCTTCGCCCGAGAGACCGACCACCCGGTCGTCCACCACCTCGACGCCGTACGCCGACACCTCGGCACGGCCGATCTCGAGCAGCTCCAGCGGGGAGGTCCCCTCGCGGCCCAGGTAGTTGTGGGCGTGGTCGGCGGGTGAGTTGCGGGGCTCGCCGGCGTCGATGACCAGCACCGAGCGGCGCGAGCGCCCCAGGGCCAGCGCACCGCTCAGACCGGCGACGCCGCCGCCGACCACCACCACGTCGTACGTCGGCAGGTCGCCCATGTCAGGTCTCGTGTTCTCGCTCATGGGACGAGCATGCGACGAGATCGCCATATTGACAAACATCCTTGCTGCAATGGCAAACTGATCCCCATGTGCGACGCCGCTGTCAACGACGAGGGAGTGCTGCGTGGTGTCGGGCCACGCCTGCGCCAGCTGCGGCTCGAGCGCGAGGCCACCCTGACCGACCTGGCCGAGGAGACCGGCATCTCGGTGAGCACCTTGTCGCGACTGGAGTCGGGGCAGCGCAAGCCCACCCTGGAGCTGCTGCTGCCGCTGGCCCGTGCCCACCGGGTGGCTCTCGACGAGCTCGTCGACGCCCCCGAGACCGGAGACCCGCGGATCCGCTCCAAGCCGGTCGTGCGGCACGGCCGGACCTTCCTCTCGCTGACCAGGCGACCGGGGGGACTGCAGTCCTTCAAGATGGTGATGCCCGTCGAGCACGACCAGCCGACGCTGCAGACGCACGAGGGCTACGAATGGCTCTACGTCCTCAGCGGCCGCATCCGGCTGGTGCTCGGCACCCGCGACCTGACCCTCGAGCCCGGCGAGGTCGTCGAGTTCGACACCCGCACGCCGCACTGGATCGGCAACCCCGGCCCCACGCCGGCGGAGGTGCTGGCGATCTTCGGGCCCCAGGGCGAGCGGATGCATGTCCGCTCGTGAGGCGCGGTGTGCCTAGGCTGGCGACATGACCACCCGCTGGCTCTTCGGTGACCAGCTCGGGCCGCACTACACCGAGGACCACCACGGCCCGCTGCTGATGGTCGAGTCCCTCGGCGTCTTCGGACGCCGGCGCTTCCACCGGGCCAAGGCGCACCTCGTGCTCAGCGCGATGCGGCACCGGGCCGCCGACTTCGGCGACCGGCTGACCTACGTCCGTGCGCAGACGTACGCCGAGGTGGTGCGCGAGCACCAGGGCGGCGGGGCCGAGGTGGAGGTGGTCCACCCCACGTCGTACGCCGCCCTCGGACTGGTCGAGCGCCTCGGCGTCACCGTGGTTCCGGCGCGGGGATTCGCCACGCCACGCGAGGACTTCGAGCGCTGGGCCCGGGGCAGGGGAGGCAAGCGCCTGCTGATGGAGGACTTCTACCGCCGGGCCCGGCTCGCGCACGGGGTGCTGCTCGACGGCGCCGAACCCGCCGGCGGGTCGTGGAACTTCGACCACGACAACCGGCAGCCGCCGCCGAAGGGCGCCGAGACGCTCGGCGTCACCGAGCCGTGGTGGCCGACCGAGGACGACATCGACGCCGAGGTCCGTGAGGACCTCGACCGGTGGGAGCGCGACGGCGACATCGAGACGATCGGCCGGGACGGCCCCCGCCGGTTCGCGGCCACCCGACGCGAGGCACTGGCCGCGCTCGACCACTTCGTCGAGCACCGACTGCCCTCCTTCGGCGCGCACGAGGACGCGATCCTCGAGGGCGACCCGTGGATGGCGCACAGCCTCATCAGCGCGCCGATGAACCTCGGGCTCCTCGACCCCCTCGAGGTCGTCGAGCGGGCGGAGGCGTCGTACAGGAGCGGGGCGGCGCCGATCGCGAGCGTCGAGGGCTTCGTGCGACAGGTGATCGGCTGGCGTGACTACGTCTGGCACCTCTACTGGCACCAGGGCGAGGGCTACCGCCGCGAGAACGCGCTGGGCGCCACCGAGCGGATGCCGCGGTGGTTCGCCGAGCTCGACGCGGCCGCGACCGATGCGCGCTGCCTCTCTCACACCCTCGACCAGGTCGCCGAGCACGGCTGGGTGCACCACATCCCGCGGCTGATGGTGCTCGGGTCGTACGCTCTCCAGCGCGGCTGGGCGCCGACGCAGGTCACCGACTGGTTCCACCGGGCCTTCGTCGACGGCTACGACTGGGTGATGGTGCCCAACGTGGTGGGCATGTCCCAGCACGGTGACGGCGGGGTGATGGCGACGAAGCCCTACACGTCGGGCGGGGCCTACCTCAGCTCGATGTCCGACCACTGCGGCTCGTGCCGCTTCAACCCGAAGGTGCGGGTCGGCGAGGACGCGTGCCCGTTCACCGCCGGCTACTGGTGGTTCCTCGATCGGCACCGCGAGAGGTTCGCCGGCAACCACCGGATGGCGCGCGCCGTGCACGGGCTCGACCGCCTCACCGACCTCGACGGGCTCCTCGCGCAGGAGGACGCCCGGGGCAACCGGGCGCCGTGATGTCCGTGGTCGGGTCGCCCGTCACAGGCCGCTGAGGTCGTGGGGTACGTCGACCGAGACCAGCCTCAGGACCTCGAGCGGCACCACCTCGAGGGCCCGCTCGGTGGTGGAGGCGAGGACCACCGGGGCGGCCACGCCCGCGTCGAACGCCTGGAGCCAGCGTATTGCGACGACGCACCAGCGATCGCCGGGCACCAGGCCCGGGAAGCCCCACTCGGGACGGGGCGTCGAGAGGTCGTTGCCGACCGAGCGCTGGTGGGTGAGGAACTCCTCGGTCATGACCGCACAGATCGCGTGTAGTCCGGCGTCGTGCGGGCCGACGGTGCAGGTGCCGTCACGGAGATAGCCCGTCATCGGGTCGGTGCTGCACGGCTCCAGCGCACCACCCAGGACGTTGAGCTCCGTCACGACGACCGGCGAGCCGCCCGCTTGGCCTCCGCCTCCGCCCGCCTCTCGACGAAGCGCGTCGCCTCGCCGTCGAGTGCCGACACCGCGGCCGCGAGCTCCTCGCGCGCCTTCTCGCCGTCCTCGTCGAGGCCCTCCAGGTCCCAGACGCCCCACTGCCGCAGCAGGGGAGTGACGATGTCGTCGTGGTGGATGCGCAGGTCGTAGATCCCGGCCTTGGCCATCTGCACCGCCTTGCGGGAGAAGCCCGGGATCACGCTGCCGGGCATCTGGAAGTCGACGACCTCCTCGGTGATCGCCCGCATGGTCTGGCTGGGCGAGAGCTGCAGGGCCGCGGTGACGATGTTGCGGTAGAAGATCATGTGGAGGTTCTCGTCCTTGGCCACCCGGCTGAGCAGCTTCTCGGCGATGGGCTCAGCGGTGTAGCGCCCGGTGTTGCGGTGGGAGATGCGGGTGGCGAGCTCCTGGAAGGACACGTAGGCGCAGACGTTGAGCAGCGACTTGTCCAGGGCCTCGTAGCCGGTCTCCATCGTCTCCATCCGGGCCCGCTCGAGCTCGACGGGATCGACCCCGCGCGTGACGAGCAGGTAGTCGCGGATGCAGAAGGCGTGCCGGCCCTCCTCCGCCGTCCAGCGGTTGACCCACGTGCCCCACGCGCTGTCGCGACCGAAGGCACGGTCGATCTCGCGGTGATAGCTGGGCAGGTTGTCCTCGGTGAGCAGGTTGACCTCGAGGGCCGTGCGCGCGATGGGCGAGAGCTGCGACTGCGCCACCTCCCACGGATCGCCTCCGAGGTCGGCGAAGTCGCGACCGAGGCTCCACGGCACGTACTCGTGCGGCATCCACTCGTCGGCCGTCGCCATGTGGCGGTTGAGGTTGTCCTCGACCGTGGGTTCGAGCTCGGCGAGCAGCTGGGGGGTGTCGAGAGCTGCCATGGGTCCATCTCCTCGAGGTGCGGGCGAGGGCGCGGTGCCCTCGGCACCCTGCCTACACCCACGAGGACGGTGTGACCAGAGGGGCGCTCAGTTCCAGATCGCCGCAGCCCACTCGGGGTGGTCGATGAACGGGTTGCGGTTGCCCTGCCACTGCGCGTGGATGCGGTCGTTGCGACGCAGCTCGAAAGCGTCGACGGGGTCGGCACTGTTCCACTGCAGCAGGATGTCGAGGTCGCCCAGGCGCGGCACGGAGCTGCCGGAGACGGTGCTGAGCTCGAGGTCGTTGAAGCCGTCGCCGCCCTCATAGCGCACGGCCATGTAGAAGAGCATCCGGGCCACGTCTCCCTTGACCGCGTCACGCGGCTCGAAGGAGTCGGCGTCGGTCCAGCAGTCGGTGCAGCCGGAGACCGCGGAGCCACCGTTGTCGAAGTCCTTGTTGCCGCGTGTGCCGTTGACGCTGACGTCCTCGGCGCGCAGGTGGTGGAGGTCGGTGCCGGGGCCGGCGCTGGTGGTGAAGCCGCCGCGGGACTGCGCGAAGACGTGCTCGCGGTTCCACTGGCCGGCGCCACCGCCGTTGCTGCTCTTCGCGATGGAGCGGCCGGTGTAGAGCTCGATGACGTTGGCGGTGTTGGCGGGATCCTGGTCGGTGTCCTTCAGCGCCGTCCACACGGCGTCGTAGGAGAGCCTGGTGTTGTCGTCGATGATGTCGTGCAGCGACGTGCGCAGCGCGGTGCCGGTCTTGCCGATCGCCGGCGCGTAGTAGGTGGAGTCCCAGGGGCCCGTGCCACCCGGGGGCGGCGGATCGGTCGTGCCTCCGGCCATCGCGAAGACCGACGTGCTGGTCATGCCCGGGTGGGAGAAGTACGCCGACAGTGCGCCGGTGACGTCGATCTGCTTGCCCATCAGCGACGGGTTCGACTTCAGGCCCCACTGCGCCCGGCTGGCCGCCGGGATCTGCACGTAGAGCATCGAGGAGGTCGTGGTCTGCGACACGGAGTCGGCGATAGCGAGCGCATAGTCGCTGGGGAAGCCGGAACCTACTACCGTGCTGGTCGCGGTCGGCTGCCCGACGACGTAGCCGCGGACGGTCCGGGCCGCGCCCGTCTGCTGGGCGATGCCCTGGCTGACAGTCAGGGGGGCGGCGGCCCCTGCCGGCGCCGTGCCGGCCGGCAGCACGAGGACGAGGAGAGAAAGGACGAGGGAGGTGACAAGGGCGGACGCGAGCGACCTGCCCTTCCCGAGATGAAGGGTCATGGATGGTGAGGATGCCGTACGTCAGCCTCCTGCGGAAGGGCCGCGGGAACCCATACACTGCGCCACGTTCAGTTCTGCGAAAAGGCCACGGAATGTCGGCGGACTCTTTAGGTTAAGTCTGCTCCGGTCCCCCTGGGGCTCTTTTCAGTCGTCGAAGTTGCTCACCAAACGCGAGGCACACATGACTCAGGATGCAGCCCAGCCCCGGAGGGGCTCGGGGATCTCGGTCGCCGGTTGGCCCCTGGCCCGCAAGATGGCGCTGGCGCTGGCGATCCCGCTGCTGCTGGCCGCCACCCTGGGTGGCCTCCGCGTGCAGGGCGACCTCGCCGACTCGCGCCAGGCAGCCAGCAGCGCGACCCAGGTCACGGTCATCCAGCCCGCGGTCGACTACCTGACCGCGTCCGAGTCCGCCATGGTCGCTGCGCAGTCCGACAGCGCCGCCAGCCAGGGCGACCTGATCGACGCGATCGACGACGTCCTCACCGACGCCGAGGCACTCGTGGAGGCACGCGACAACGCGGACCTCAACGACCTGCAGGTCGCCCACGTCGATGCACTGCTCGACCTCAGCCAGGCCATGCGCGCCGAAGGCGCCGAGGACCTCGGTCCGGCCACCTGGATCGCTCTGGTCCGCCAGCTCGAGTCGAGCGTCTCGCAGCTGATCACCAGCGTGAACGCCGCGCAGAAGACCCCGGAGCCGCGCCTCGAGCAGCTCTCGCAGACCATGAGCGGTCGCCTCTCGCTCGCCCTCCAGCAGGGCTTCGTCGCCACTGCGTTGGCCCAGTCCGGCTCGCAGGAGCTCTTCTCCGAGATCGGTGTGGAGGCGGCGGCCATCGACCGTTTGGCCGGGTCGGTCGAGGGTGCCGAGGCCCAGGCGGCCGCACTGCGTACGCAGAACACGCGCCACGCCGGTCAGATCCGCGACAACTCCGCCACCAACCTCGACGGCCGCGACGCCTACACCCCCTACGACGAGATCACCGCGACGCTGATCGGCGGGGTGACCGACTCGCTCGACGCGGCCGCGTCCGACGCCCGGCGCAACGCCCTCGTCGGCGCGATCCTCACCCTCATCGCCCTCGCCCTGGCGATCGCGATCGCGATGATCATCGCCCGCAGCCTGCTCGAGCCGATCGGCCGAGTGCGTGAGGGTGCCCTCGCGGTGGCCCGTCACCGCCTGCCCGACGCGGTCGCCCGGATCCGCGCCGGCCAGGAGCCGGAGCCGATCAGCACGATCGACGTCACCACCAACGAGGAGATCGGCCAGGTCGCCCGAGCGGTCGACGACCTCCACCGTCAGGCCATCCACCTCGCCTCCGGTGAGGCCCAGCTGCGCCAGACGGTCAACGCCATGTTCGTCACGCTGTCGCGCCGCTCCAACTCGCTGGTCAACCAGCAGCTGGCCCAGATCGAGCGCCTCGAGCACGACGAGGAAGACCCCAAGCGCCTCGAGTCGCTGTTCCGCCTCGACCACCTGGCCTCGCGCATGCGTCGTACGGCCGACTCGCTGCTGATCCTCGCCGACGCGCCCAACCGTGCAGCGGGCCAGTTCAGCCTCACCGTGGGCGAGGCCCTCCAGGCCGCGACCTCGGCCGTGCAGGACTACCAGCGCGTGCAGATCCTGTCGCACATCGGCACCCGTGTCGGCGACGAGGCCGCGGCCGACGTGGTCCACCTGCTCACCGAGCTGGTCGACAACGCGCTGACCTACTCGCCGCCCACCGAGCCCGTGCGGCTGGCCGCCAAGCTCGGCCCCGACGGTGTGTCGATCACGATCACCGACTCTGGCCTGGGCGTGCCGCCGGCCGAGCTCGAGGAGCTCAACAAGGATCTCGCGCACGGTGCCGAGGCGACCCCCGACACCGCCCGCCGGATGGGCCTGTTCGTGGTCTCGCGCCTCGCCGAGCGCCACGGCATCGACGCCCGGTTGGCGCGCAACCCCGGTGGCGGCATGACGGCCACCGTGCTGCTCCCGCCGGCCGTCCTGCCCGAGCTGCCGCAGAGCGCCGACCCGGTCGCTGGTGCGGCCGCAGCGACCGTGGAGTCGCGTGCCGTCGAGTCGCCTTCCGCGACCGCCCCGGCGGAGTCCCGGCGCGAGGCCCGCATCCGCTCGCGGGCCGAGAAGGCCCAGGTCAAGGCCGCCGAGAAGGCGGCTGCCGCCGGAGTCAAGAACGCCGAGCGCGCCCAGGTGGCCAAGGATGCCGCGGCCGCCAAGGTCGCCGAGAAGGCCGCCGCCGAGGTCGCCGAGAAGGCCGCCGAGCAGACCGCCCGGAAGGCTGCCGACACGGCAGCCGCAGCCGCTGTCACCGACACGTCGGTCGCTTCGGCGGCGGCACCCGTCGTGGCCGACGCCGTCGACTCCGGTACCCCGGAACGGCCGCCGCTCGAGAGCCTGCTGCCGCGCCGCGAGCCGGGTGCCAACATCCCGCGCACGGGCGCTGACGCCTTCCTTCCGCCGGAGACCTCGAGCGAGAGCGGGCCGTTGTTCGGCAAGCGCACCCCGGCACCCGCCGAGGACGCGAAGGCCGAGGATGCCGACGCCACGGAGCCCACGGGCGGGGAGGGCGTCGAGCCGGCCCGGTTCGGCAAGGTCGCGTCGGTCGTCTCGATCACCGCGCTCGCCTCTCGCCAGCGGGCCCAGGCCGAGCAGGCCCGGATCGCTGAACAGCCCACGGCCGAGGAGCCGGTCGATGAGTCGGTCGAGGAGCCCACCCGGGTCCACGACCCGCTGTCCGACCCGTTGCCCGCCGACGCGTTCGACGAGGCCGCGGAGGAGCCGGTGGCCGCAGCTGAGCCCGAGCCCGAGCCCGTGGTCGAGCCTCAGGTCGAGATCGACCAGCCTGCCGCCCGGGACGAGCAGCGCGACGTCGAGGTCGACGCCGACGACCCGCTGGGTCTGGGCAGCTCGCCGCGCCAGCAGGACGTCTCGCAGGTCGTCGAGGAGCCCGAGCCGGTCGCCGAGGTCGAGCCCGAGCCCGAGCCCCAGGTCGAGGTCGAGGTCGCCGCCGAGGTGGTGCAGGAGAGCTCGGAGGAGAGCGGCGACCAGCCCGTCGAGGAGCCCGCCGAGGAGGCCCTGGTCGAGGCCCCCGCCGCATCCGTGGCGACCGACGCCCCGTCCGGCCTGCCGTCCAACGGTGCCGCGCCGGCCCGCGCGGGCGGCGACTCACCGATCTTCAAGTCGATGCGTTCGGGCTGGCTCGCCGACGAGGGCGAGGGTGAGTGGCACGAGAACGAGGTCGACCGTGGCTGGGAGATCGCCGAGCACGCGGAGGCGGCTCCGGTCGCAGAATCGACGGTCACCGGACTTCCGCGGCGTGCCCCCGGAGAGCGACTCGTTCCCGGTAGCGTTGCCCCGCCGACGGCAGCCAAGACGCGCGATCCCGAAGCCATCCGTCGCCGTCTCCAGGCACACACCGCGGGAGTCTCTCGCGGCCGACGAGTAGCCCAAAGTTCCTCACAGCACACGGAAGCAGGCCCCGCATGACGTACGAATCCGCCGCCCCCGCTGCCGGCGCCAACAACGCTGGTGACGACCGCGACCTCGACTGGGTGATGTCGCGCTTCGTCGAGGAGGTTCCCGACGCCGCGCACGCGATCCTTGTCTCCGCCGACGGCCTCCTGATGGCCTCGAGCACCAGCATCCCCGGTGAGCGGGCCGAGCAGGTCGCCGCCGTCTCCTCCGGCCTCGCCAGCCTTGCCGTCGGCGCCGCCCGCCTCTTCGAAGGTGGCTCGGTGATGCAGACCATCGTCGAGATGGAGATGGGCTTCCTGATGCTGATGAGCGTCGGTGACGGGTCGAACCTCACCGTTCTCACCACCGAGGAGGCCGACATCGGCCAGGTGGGCTACGAGATGGCCCTGCTGGTGGACCGCGTAGGACGTACCGTCGAGGCCCAGGCCCGCGTCGGTACCGGCGGCTGAGCCGGACCCGTGGGATGACGCCGCCACACGAGCCGGAGGACGAGGTCTATCGCCCTCGCCTGATCCGGTCCTACACCATCACCGCAGGTCGGACGGCCACCTCTGTCGACCTGGCCATGGAGGCCACGCTGCGCCTCCAGGCTGGTGCGGAGGCGCCCGTCCTCAGCCCTTCTGCCGCACAGGTTCTCGAGGTCTGCGACCGGCGTTCCGTCGCCGAGGTGTCGGCACTGACCAAGATGCCGATCGGCGTCACCCGGGTGCTGCTGGGTGACCTGATCGAGCAGGGCCTGGTGCGTATCCAGGCCACCATCACCGACAAGACGTCGACAGATGAGCGTCTCGAGCTCATCGAAAGGACCCTCCGTGGACTTCGAAACTACTAAGGCACAGCGTGCGGCTGCGTCGACGAAGATCGTCATTGCCGGCGGCTTCGGCGTCGGCAAGTCGACACTCGTCGGCGCCGTCTCGGAGATCGACCCGCTGCGCACCGAGGCACTCGTCACCAACGAGTCCGAGGGCGTCGACGATCTCGCCGCCGTGCCCACCAAGGCCACCACGACGGTGGCCATGGACTTCGGCCGCCTGACGCTGGCCGAGGACCTGGTCCTCTACCTCTTCGGGACGCCGGGCCAGCGTCGCTTCTGGTTCATGTGGGACGACCTGTGCCGCGGCGCCATCGGCGCCATCGTGCTGGTCGACGTGGCTCGTCTCGACGAGTCGTTCTCACCGCTCGACTACTTCGAGTCCAAGGGCATCCCCTTCATCGTGGCGGTCAACGAGTTCGACGGCGTGCCCCGCTACCCCACCGAGGAGATCGCCGCCGCGCTGGCACTGCCGCCCGAGGTGCCGATCATCAGCCTCGATGCCCGCGACCGCGAGCAGGCCAAGGGTGCGCTTGTGAAGATCACCGAATACTCCCTCATGCGACTTCGTGAGTCGCTCACCGTGAATGCGACCTGACCCATGACTCGCTCGATGCGTCGACCCAGCCCCTCCCGCGCAGCGGTGGCAGCCCTGTCCTCCGTGGCCCTCATGGCCACGCTGAGCGCCTGTGGTGGCACCGCCAGTGGTGAGTCCGCGGATTCCCTCACCGAGGTGTCGCTGGTCTTCAAGGGCGCACTGACAGTGTGCACCGACATCCCCTACGCGCCGTTCGAGTACGAGGAGGACGGCAAGCCGACCGGCTTCGACATCGACCTGGTCCGCGAGGTCGCCGACGCGCTGAAGGCCGAGCTCGACGTCGTCGACGTCTCCTTCGACGACATCACCTCGGGCGACTCGCTCAACAACGACGTCTGCGACGTGGCCATCTCGGCGATGACCATCACCGGTGAGCGGGCGCGCGTCCTCGACTTCTCAAGCCCCTACTTCGACGCCAAGCAGGCCCTCATCACGCCCCGCGGCTCGGGGCTGGACGAGATCAAGGAGCTGGCCGGCAAGCGGGTCGGCGTCCAGAAGGACACCACCGGCGAGACCTACCTCAACGACTTCGCTCCGGCGACCACGCAGGTCGTCGCATTCGATGACGCCGAGGCGCTCCAGACCGCGCTCGCCGACGGCGAGCTCGACGCGGCGATGCTCGACAACACGGTGTCGGGACAGTTCGTCGCCGCCAACCCCAGGCTGAAGCTGGCGCGGGAGTTCGAGACCGGTGAGCAGTACGGCATGGCCGTGAAGAAGGACGGCAACGTCCCGATGCTGCGCCAGATCAACGGCACCCTGGCCGGCCTCCGCGAGGACGGCACCTACCGGGAGATCTACGAGGCGTACTTCGGCTGATCCCTCCACGGGTCCGCCGCGGCGAGGGGCCTACGGCGCGATGGTCAGGAACAGGAACGACGCCAACAGCACGAGATGTACGCCGCCCTGGAGCGGCTTGGCGCGACCCGGCACCACGGTGAGGATCGAGACCGCGGCAGTCAGCAGGAGCAGCACCGTCTGGACCTGGTTGAGCCCGAGCTCGAGCGGGCCGTCAAGCCAGAGGCTGGCGACCGCGATGGCCGGGATGGTCAGGCCGATGGAGGCCATCGCCGACCCGAGCGCGAGGTTGAGGCTGACCTGGACCCGCTCGCGGGCGGCGGCGCGGACGGCGGCGATGGACTCGGGGGCGAGCACGAGCAGGGCGATCACGACGCCGACGACGGCCTGGGGGAATCCGAGTGCCGCGACGCCGGACTCGATGGCCGGCGACTCGATCTTGGCCAGTCCGACGACTGCCACGAGGGACACGACGAGCAGGCCGAGACTGTTCCAGGTGGCGCGGTCGGTCGGCGGGTCGGCGTGCCCGTCGTCGTCGAGGTCGACCGGCTGGTGCTCGAACCCGTCGGCGTCGGCCACCTCCTCGGTCACCTCCTCGGTCACCAGGTCGGCCGCGCGCTCGGCGGCCCGGTCCGACGCGGCGGCGGCCGCCTCGGCCTTGGTGGACACCATGGGGACGTACTGCCCGGCCGTGACCGGGAGGAAGAAGTCGCGGTGCCGGATGGTCTGGGTGAAGACGAACATGCCGTAGAGCACCAGGGAGGCGATCGCCGCGAAGGCGAGCTGGGCGCCGGTGAACTCCGGGCCGGGCTCGGACGTGGTGACGGACGGGACGACCAGGCACAGCACGGCCAGGGCGATCACGGTGGCCAGCGCCGCCCCCGTGCCCTCGGGGTTGAAGACCGCGAGGTGGTGCTTGAGGGCACCCACCAGCAGCGAGATGCCGACGATGCCGTTGACGGTGATCATGACGGCCGCGAAGACCGTGTCGCGGGCCAGACCCGAGGTGTCCTTGTCGGTCGTGACCATCAAGGTCACGATGAGGGCGACCTCGATGATCGTCACCGCGACAGCGAGGACCAGGGAGCCGTAGGGCTCACCGACCCGGTGCGCCACCACCTCCGCGTGGTGCACCGCGGCGATCACGGCGCCGACCAGCAGCAACGCGAGCAGGGTCAGCGCGACGCCGCCGGGGTGCCGGCCCCAGGCCAGAGCCAGGGCCACTGCGGCCAGGAGGGGAGTGACAGTGGTCCAGGAGAGCCGGGGCATGGGGCAACCCTAGGGAGCCCGACCCAGCCCTCTCCGCGCCCTCCAGCGCCCGGGATCAGCTCTCGGGGGTGGAGAGCTTCTCCAGCCGCGCCCGCAACAGCGGGACCCGGTGGCCGTTGCCGGCGAGGGTGACGTACTGCTCGCCGAAGATGGCCAGCAACGCGTCGTCGAGGCGACGGACGGCGCCGGCGGGGTAGCGGTAGCCCATCCGCCGGATCACCGCGTCGGCGTCCACGGAGGTGAGCAGGTCGGCGAGGTCGTCGATGGTGTCGATGCCGAGCTGGGCGAGGAGGTCGGCGATCCAGTCGTAGTGGTCGGTGTGGGACCAGCCGGCGTCGCTGTAGTGGCCGGCGAGGAAGGTGGCGAGGTCCTGGCCGGTGATGTGGTCGGCCCCGAGCTCGGTCGGGCTGCCCGGTGCGGCCTGCTGGATCCGCTCGCGGATGGTGGCGAACTCCCGGTCGGCGAGCTCGATCAGCCCGGCCGCGAGGGTGAAGCGGCGGTCGAGGTCGGCGGCCGCGCCCTCGGGCACGTTGCCCTTGTAGCGGATGTCGTGCTCGAACTCCGCCCACGCGTGCTGCAGCACGGTCCGCACCTGGACGCTGGCCCGGTGGCCCTCCAGCACGGGGAGCTCGGCGCCGGGCAGGGTCTCCACCAGCAGGTGGCGACTGGCATAGCCGAAGCGTCCCGACCGTGCGGTCTCCTCGCCCAGGTCGCGGTCGTCGAGCATGGCGAGCTCGTCGTCGAGGACCTCGGCGACCGCTGCGACGTCGCTGTGGACGTAGGTGATGACGCGGACCCCGATCTGGTCGGTGATCTGCTCGAACGGGTCGGGGTAGAGCGGCTGGCCGTTCTCGGTGCGGTTGGCCTTGGCGGCGAAGGACGCGACGCTCTTGGTGCGCCCGGTGACGCTGAGATAGTCGATGCCGGCGTCGTCGAGGAGCACCTGGATGAGCGCTACGTAGGCCTGGGTGGCCGAGGCGAGCTGGGGCTGCCGGGCGGCATAGGCACGTACGGCCTCGCGCACCGGCTCGGCCTGGATCTCCCGTTCCCTCGCCTGCTGTGCGTCGTCCAGACCGGTCATGGCGCCCAGCCTGCCAGACGCGGCGCCGGGCCGGTGACGACGAGCCTGCCCGGGGAGCCGACCCGCGTTGGCTATCGTCCAACCACCATGAACCCCTCACATCGCAGCTCGGGCCGCCGATCCACCGTCGCACTCGTCACGGGGCTGGTCCTCGCTGCCGGGCTCACCGCCTGCGGCGACGACAGCACCGGCGACACCGCCACCGATCCGGCCACCTCGTCCAGCCCCTCGCAGGAGCCGTCGCAGGACCCGCCGTCGGAGCCCGCCGAGACCAGCACGCCTCCGGAGAGCGGTTCGGGTGGGCAGACGACGATCCCCGCCACCGGGTCGGCAGGGGTCACCGAGGTCACGTTGGTGAGCGCCACCGAGGGGGGCGGCTCCGCCTCGACCCTGGCCTTCGCGCTCGACAGCGACCAGGCCGTCGCCGACTTCGCCGGACAGTTCGACGGGAGCTTCGTCGACACCGTCAGTGCCTCCGCGACCGCCCAGCAGACGCCGGGCTCGACGCCCTACGGTGCGACGGTCGCCATCGGGTGCGAGGCGCCTCGCGGCGTGGCGATCGACGCCGGGGAGGCCGGCTTCGAGGCCGTCCCCCGGATCCCGAAGAGCACGATCCAGTGCTTGGCACCGGTCACGTTCGTCGTCCTCTTCGCGGTCCCCGACGCCTGAGCCGGGCTCAGGAAGGCGGGGGAGTCGTCGGGGGAGCCGTCGGCACGATCGGCACCACCGGCGGCAGCACGCCGTCGTAGACCACGCCGAAGGAGTTGGCCACGAGCCGCTCGTTGCCGTCGGAGGGCTCGTTGACCAGGCCCATCTCGCCGGTCCCGGTGCGTGAGTACATCGCCGAGGAGCCGCCGCCGTCGAAGTTGATGGCGTCCTCCGCGCCGAGCGCGGTCATGATGTCGGCCAGCTCGACCATGGTGTAGCCGCGGCTGGAGGCCGAGCGCCCGTCGACGACCAGGATCAGCAGCTTGCGAGCGTCGGAGTCGATGCCGACCGCCGTACGCGGGTGGGCGATGGTGTTGTTGACGACGGTGCGGACGCCGTTGATCAGCAGGGCCCGGTCGCCGCTGACCGCCACGGTGGGCCTGCCGCCCTCGATGCGCTTGGACAGCGTGATCTTCTTGCCCTTCTTGAGGTTCTTGAGCTTGCCGGCGGCCTTGCCGGTGCCGATCAGGACCCGATCCTTCGTGCCGATCTTCTTGCCGCTGGAGAGCTTGGGTCGGTTGGAGACCACCCGGTTCTTGTGCAGCACGACCTCGCGGGCGCGCTTCTTGGAGGTGACCTTGTAGCCCTCGGTGCGGTGCCAGTCGGAGGTGAAGACGCCGATCTGGCCGGCGGGGATCTCCGGGTGGTTGATGCCGCTGACCGTCCACGCCTTCCGCTGGCGGATCGTGTACTGCAGGCTCAGCGGGCTGATGTGCGGCCCGGAGCCGTCGAACCACAGCGTGGAGTTCACACCCGGGATCCACCCATCGCGTGACCCGCCGAGGATCCCCCGCGCGCGGTTGATCGTGACGCCCAGCGGCGAGTCGGTCTCGCCGATGTCGAAGAAGTCACCGTTGACCGCGGCGAGGGCGCCGTTCCAGGCGCCGAACTGGCTGACCTTCTTGCGACTGGTGACGTAGGTGGGGGAGAGCTCCTCGAAGCTGAGGCCGGGGGCGTCGAGGTTGACGGTCACGAGGTTCATCCGGACCTGCCCGACGGGCTGGCGGCCGTCGACCTGGTCCCACTCGCGCAGCGTGACCCCCGGCGCGATCTCATAGCTGACGTCGTTCTTGACCTGTGCCGCCCGGCCGCGGAGGTTGACCGGCGGACCGACGACGGTGCCGGGCTTGCCGTCCGAGGTCTGGTTGCGGCCGCGGTAGCCCGACGTGGTGCCCTGGTCGAAGCCGGCGCGGCTCGACGAGGTGCCCGCCGACGCGCCGCCGTCGTCCGCCACGGAGGGACCGACGCCCAGGCCCGCGACCAGCGCTCCGGCGGCGGCGAGGGTCAACGCGCGTGAGCGCGTCGTCTGGGCACGGGTGGGGCGGAGAGGGAAGGCAGGCACGCGGCCCAGAGTAAAGGACGGCATGGGACTCGTGGGAATGGTGGGATCCAGCGCGTCGGGCCGGGCACGCCCCACGCCCTAGGGTGGCGGCGTGCGCGCCGAGCAGCAGAGCCCCCGAGCGGGACCCGCGTGGAACACCTTCCACGCCGGCGACAACCTCGACGTGCTGCCCCGCCTGGCGCCGGGGTCGGTCGACCTCGTCTACACGGACCCGCCCTACAACACGGGCAACGACTTCGCCTATGCCGATCGGTTCCGCGACGGCTCCCACGCCGACCCCTACGCCGGACGGCACGCCGCGTGGACGGCGATGATGCGCCCGCGCCTCGAGGCCGTCCGCGCGGTGCTGGCCCCGCACGGCGCCGTCTTCGTCAGCATCGACGACAACGAGGCCGCACACCTGCGACTGCTGATGGACGAGGTCTTCGGCGAGACCAACTTCCTGGCGCAGATCGTGGTGAATCTCAACCCCAAGGGCCGCCAGCTCGGCCGCGGGTTCGCGACCAGCCACGAGTACGTCCTGGCGTACGCCCGACACCTGCCCTCCTGCGCGGTCGACGGCAGCTCGACCGAGTCCGTCGACGAGGCCGACTTCCCGCTCAGCACCGTCGACGGTCGACGTTTCCGCTACCTCCCGCTGCGCAACACCAACAAGAAGTTCAACCCGATCACCGCTCCCACCCTGCACTTCGCGCTGCACGGTGACCCGAGCACCGGCCGGGTGGCGACGGCCGAGTTCCCGGGCAGCCAGGCCCTCCTGCCGGTCTTCGGTGACGGCCGACCGGCCGTGTGGAGGTGGTCGCGACCGCGCGTCGACGAGCGACCCGACGACCTGGAGTGCCGGGTGATCCGCGGTCGCACCGGCGAGCGGGTCGACCTCTTCCAGCGTGACTGGTTGCTGCGCGAGGGCGGGCGCCGCAAGAAGCTGCGCACGATCTGGCTGGCCGAGGAGATCGGCTCGACCGACACGGCGGTCGCCGAGCTCAAGGTCCTGGTCGGCCACGTGTTCGAGTCGCCGAAGCCCACCGGCCTGGTCCGCAGGATCCTCGAGACCCTGCCCGACGACGTCGTCGTGCTGGACCCGTTCGCGGGCAGCGGCACTACGGGGCACGCGGTGGCGCTGGCCAACGTCAGCGACGGCGGCACCCGCCGCTGCATCAGCATCAACTCCACCGAGCCCACCCGCGAGGGCTCGAATGCGCGGCTCGCCGGACTGGCGACGGTCGCCGACATCACCCGCGCCCGGCTGGCCGCGATCGCCGAACGCCTCGGCGGCGGGCTCGAGCTCAGCTGACCCCGGCGGCCTTCTCGAGCGCGATCAGCTCGTCGTCGAGGTAGGTCAGCAGGATCTGCAGCCGCGGGACCGTGCGGCGGCAGCCGGTGAGCCCGAAGCACATCTTGCCGTCGTAGGACGTGCAGGTGATGTTGAGCGCCATCCCGTTGATCGGGATCGAGAGGGGATAGGTGCCCAACAGCTTGGCGCCGTTCCAGTAGTGCGTGGTGCGCGGGCCGGGCACGTTGCTCACGATGAGGTTGTAGGGCGGGCGCACGATGCCCGACATGCGCAGGGCCGGACCGAGGATCGCCGGCGCCTGGCCGAGCGCGCTCATCGCGAGGATCTGGGCCGGCGTCATCGCTGAGAGCCCCTCCTTGCCGTCCTTCATCGAGCGATGGATCGCGGAGAGCCGCTGCGCCGGGTCCGGCAGGTGGGTGCCGAGCTGGACCATCACCGCACCCACCGCGTTGCCGCCCTCGGCGGAGGCAAGTCCCGACGACTTGGCGTTGAGGCCCACCGGGACCATCGAGACGAGGGTCGACTCGGGCAGGGCGTCGAGGTCGGTCAGGTAGGTGCGCATCGCTCCGCTGACCATCGCCAGCACGACGTCGTTGATCGTCGTGCCGGTCGCCTTGCCGACCGCGCGCAGGCGCTCGACCGGCCAGTCCTGGGCAGCGAAACGCCGCGAGCCCGTGATGTTCTGGTTGAGGATTGTGCGCGGCGCGTAGAGCGAGAGCGCGGACGTCTCGTTGCGCACGCTCCTGTTGAGCGTGCGGATCAGGGCGCCCGGCATGCCGGCGGCCTCCGAGGCGATCGCGAGCGCCGTCCGCACGGTGGCGGCCGAGACATCGGCGAGCGAGGCGCCACCGTCGTTCGTCTCGTCGCCGGCGTGGACCGTGCGCGGTCGTCGGGCCCAGGGGGCGGGCATGTTGCGCTCGTCGGGGTTGGTCGAGAGCACGCTGGCGAGAAGGCGCATCGCCGAGACGCCATCGACGAGGGCGTGATGGGTCTTGGTGTACATCGCGACCCGGTCGTCGCTCAGGCCCTCGATGACCGTGGCCTCCCACAGCGGGCGCTCCCAGGCGAGCCGGGTGCTGTGCATGCGCGAGCAGAGCTCGAGCAGCTCGCGGACGCGGCCGGGACGGGGCAGCGCGCTGTGGCGGACGTGGTGCTCGATGTCGAACTGCTCGTCGGGCTGCCACACCAGCTGGCCCGCCGTACGGGCGGAGCGGTGGGGGTGCTTGAGGAACAGCGGGGCGATCTCCTCGACGTCGCGCATCTGCTCATACATCTCGCGGCCGTAGTGGCGCCCGGCGCCGGCGGGCTTCTCGAAGAGCTGCAGCCCGCCGACGTGCATCGGCATGTTGCGGTTCTCGGCCAGCAAGAAGCCGGTCGCGGTCGGGTCGATCGGGTTGACCACTGGTCCTCCTCCACCCCCGGACGAGGGCGTCCCGGCATCCTCCCCTTCTGCGACGAGCGCCACAAGGGAGGAGTCGTGCGTCTCAGGACTCCAGCGACCGGGCCAGCTCGGCGACCAGCGCGTCGACGACCGCGACGAGGTCGCCACCCGACGCGTCGGCCACCGCGCGCTGGCGCTGGTAGGACGCGCCACGGCGGGGGATGTCGGCGACCGTGCGCAGCTCGGCCTCGCAGTCGAGGCGGTGGGCCACCGGGGTGAGTCGCTCCAGGAGGTCGTCGAGGTCGTCGGTGACGAGCCGCTCGCGGTTGTGGTCGTCGAGGATGACGATCGCGTCGAGGCCGTAGCGCGCTGCGCGCCACTTGTTCTCCTGCACCTGCCACGGCGGCATCGTCGGGAGCGTCTCGCCGGCCGCGAGCCGGGTGTCGAGGTCGACGACCAGGCAGTGCATGAGCGCCGTGAGGGCGGCCACCTCGGCGACGTCGGACATGCCGTCGCAGATCCGGTTCTCGAGGGTGCCCAGGTGGGGCGCCGGCCGCAGGTCCCAGCGGACGTCGGACGTCGAGTCGATGATCCCCGTCGTGGTCTGGTCGGCGATGCACTTCTCGAACTCCGACCAGGTGTCGAAGGCGAAGGGCAGCCCCGCGGTCGGCAGCTGCTGGAACATCAGCGACCGGTTGGAGGCGTAGCCGGTGTCCTGCCCCGCCCAGATCGGCGAGCTCGCCGAGAGCGCGAGCAGGTGGGGGTACGTCGTCAGCAGCGACGCCAGCACCGGCATCACCCGGTCGCGCTCGGGCATGCCGACGTGCACGTGGACGCCCCAGATCAGCATCTGCCGGCCCCACCACTGGGTGCGGTTGATGAGCTCGGCGTAGCGGTGTCCCTCGGTGAGCTGCTGGTCGGACCAGTCGGCGAAGGGGTGCGACCCCGCGCCCAGCAGGTCGACGCCGAGCTCGCGGGCCGCGGGCGCGACCACGGCGAGGGTGCCGCGCAGGTCGGCCACGGCCTCGCCCACGGTGGAGCAGATACCGGTGACCACCTCGACGGTGTTGCGCAGCAGCTCCTTGTGCAGTCGCTGCGGCTCATCGAGCCGTCCACAGGCCAGCTCGTGCACCTCGGACGCGACGCTCACCAGGTCGCGGCTGGTCCGGTCCACGAGGGCGAACTCCCACTCGACGCCGAGCGTCGGCGCGGCCGATGCGTGGAAGTCGATGCGCATGCGCTCACTCTAGGGAGCGCCGGCGCGGACGGGCTCACCCCTGCGACGGCCCGGACAGCCGGCGGGTGCGAGCATGGCGGCGTGGACCAGCACGACGGGCTCTCCCCCGAGGAGAGCGAGGCACAGGAGGCGGCCGCCGAGCGGACCCGCGAGATCCACCTGACGATGGACCTGTGCCTGCGGATCGGCGAGATGCTGCTGTCCTCCGGTGCCGGTGCGGCGGACGTGACGGCGACGATGCGCGCGGTCGCCGACCACCTCGGCCTGCGCCTGGCGGAGGTCGACGTGACCTTCACGGCCCTGTCCATGAGTCACCAACGCGCGGCCGACGACGTGCCGATGCTGATGATGCGCCACGTCCAGCAGCGCGACATCGACTATGAGGACCTGACCGCGGTCGACCACCTGGTGCGCGACATCCTCACCGACCAGGCCGACCTCTTCCTCGCGCGCTCGCGGATGGCCACGATCGTCTCCCTCGGCCACGCCTTCCCCCGGTGGGCGGTGACGCTCGCGTGGGCGGTGATGGCCGCGGCGGTCGGCGTCTTCCTCGGCGGCGGCCCGGTCGTGTCGGTTGTGGCGGCGGTGGCAGCGGTGCTGATCGATCGGGTCCAGATCCTGATGGCGCGGCGACGGCTGCCGTTCTTCTACCTCCAGGTCGCGGGTGGTGCCATCGCCACGCTGCTCGCAGCGGCCGTGGCCGCTTCCCCGATCGAGGTCGACGAGTCCCTGGTCGTGACCGCCAACATCATCCTGCTGCTGGCCGGCATCGGGCTGATGGGAGCCGTCCAGGACGCGCTCACCGGCTTCTACCTCACCGCGGGCGCACGTCTGATCGAGGCGATGATGGCGACTGCCGGCATCATCGCCGGTGTGGCCTTCGGCATCTCCGTCGCCGATGCGCTGACGGTCCCGCTCGACGCGCTGGTGCCCGGCCAGCTCGGCAACGCCAACCTCCCCACCATCGTCGCCGGGGCAGCTGTCTCGTCGGCCGCCTTCAGTGTCGCCTGCTACGCCCCACGCCGTGCGGTGGTTCCGATCGGCCTGATCACGGGCGTCGCCGCACTGATCGCGCAGACGGTCGAGGTCAACGGCTTCGGCCGGGCCGCCGCGGCCGGTGTCGCCGCTTTCTTCATCGGTCTCGTCGCCTACGCCGTGGCGGGCCGGGTCCGAGTGCCGCCGCTGGTGGTCGCGGTCCCCGCCATCGTGCCGTTCCTGCCCGGTCTGTCGATCTCTCGCGGGCTCACCTGGCTCGCCGACGGGGGCTACCTGGTCTCGCAGGGGATCCTCGCGCTGATGACCGCGATCTCGGTCGCCATCGCGCTGGCGTCCGGCGTGATCCTCGGGGAGTACGTCGCCCAGCCCTTGAAGCGTGAGGCCCGCAGGTTGGAGAACCGGCTCGCCGGTCCCCGCCTGGTCGGCCCCTACCGGGCGATTTCGCGAGCCGAGCGGCGCGCGCTCAAGAAGCTGAGAGGCGAGTGAGCTCGGCCAGCCACCTGCGGTGCGTGCCGTCGTACGGCGCCACGCCGGCGCGGACAGCAGCGAGGACCTCGTCGCAGCTGGCCTGCGCGGCCGTGATCACCTCGCCGGGATAGCCGTAGGCCACCTGGTGCTCGGCGAACTCGTCCTCGTCGTCGACGAACACCTCGCCGGGGCCGGCCGGCGGGACGTCCCACGGCGACGTGTCCACCGGGTGGAGCGGATCGGGCAGGCGGATGACGTCGAGGTCCAGGTCGATCGCCCGGAGGACCTCGGCCTCCCACACGGCCGGCGTGCTGACGTCGACGTAGAGGTCGCACCAGATCCCGGGTGCCTGGAACGTCGGGAGGTGCCAACGGCCGGGCTGCACGAGGGTCACGCAGTCGACGGCGGACCGGAACTCGTGGCCCGGGCGGTGGTTGTGCGTCCCCTGCGGGAACCCGAGCCACTCGCCGTGCTCGTCCGCCCCGAGGTGGACCCCGGCGAACTGCCAGTGCGGGCGCTCGCCCCACTTCGTCATCTCGCAGCGGATGGGGGTCCCGGGAGGGTGCGCGCTCACCCGCCCAACCTAGATGAGCGGGCACATAGTTCCCGTCAGGCGGAGTGACCGGGCACATAGTTCCCGTCAGGCGCGTCGACCGGGCACCACCTTCCGGAATTATGTGCCCGGTCGGCGTCGAGGGCGGGAAATTCGTGCCCGGTCGGCATCTGGGATGGGAACTATGTGCCCGGTCAGCCCGAGAGGGTGACGGTGATCGTCGTGTCGCCGGGAGTGCTGGCAAGGTCGACGTGGCCGCCGTGCGCCGCGACGATGGCCTCGACCATGGAGAGCCCCAGACCGGCGCCGCCGGCGCGGGTGCGGGCGACGTCGCCGCGGGTGAAGCGCTCGAAGGCGCGCGGCGCGAGCTCGGGGGAGAAGCCGGGACCGTCGTCGTGCACGGTGAAGCCCCGCGAAGTGCCGGAGACCGTGACGGTGCTGTCGGCGGGGGTGTACTTGCGGGCGTTGGTCAGCAGGTTGGTCACGACCTGGTGCAGGCGCGCGGCGTCACCGGTGACGCTGAGGGGCGCGTCGGGCAGCGAGAGCCGCCATCGGTGGTCCGGGTCGACGACGCGGGCATCGTTGACGGCCTCCAGCAGCAGGCGGGACAGGTCGACCGGCTCCCGCTCCAGCGGGCGCCCGGCGTCGAGCCTGGCCAGCAGGAGCAGGTCCTCGACCAGCCCGGTCATCCGCGCCGACTCGGTCTCGACCTTGTCGAGCGCGGTGCCGGTGGTCTCGGGCCGGCTGCGTGCCAGCTCGGTGTAGCCGGCGATCGTGGCCAGTGGCGTGCGCAGCTCGTGGGACGCGTCGGCGACGAACTGCCGCACCTGCTGCTCGCTGCGGTGGCGCTGGGCGAGCGAGGCCTCCACGTGGTCGAGCATCGCGTTGAGCGCCGAGCCGACCTGACCGATCTCGGTGCGCTCGTCGGTGAGCCGCTCGGGCACCCGATCGGTCATCTCGATCTCGCCCGAGGCCAGCGGCAGCTCGGCCACCCGGTGGGCTGTGTCGGCGACCTCGCGCAGGGGTGCGAGCTGACGGCGTACGACCCAGGTCCCGACGCCGGCCGCGGCGAGCACGCCCAGCAGGGTCGCGAGCAGCTCGAGCCGGACCAAGTCCTCGATCGTGCGGTCGAGGTCGGTGGTCGGCAGGGCCGCGATGTTGTAGCCGGCTCTCCGGCCCACCTGCGAGAGCACCCGGTAGGAGCCCAGGCCGGGCACCTGCACGGTCTCGGCATCGACCTCGCCGGCGATGGCGGCGAGGGCGGTGACCTGCGCCGGGGTGAGGACCTGGGGGCCCACGGAGCCGCTGTCGCTGCGGATGACGTCGGCGTAGCCGGTGCCGTCGGCTGCGACGTAGCCGAGGATGGCTCCGTAGCGCTGGCCGAGGTAGTCGCGCTCGTCCCCGTCGCCGTCCCGTGGCCTCGTCCGCAGCTGGCCGCGGCCGGGGGCGTCGAAGCCCCGCCCGATGCTGGCGCGGAGCTCCTCGTCGAGCTGGTTGCTCAGCTGGGAGCGCATCGCCAGCGTGGTCGCGGTCCCGATGAGGAGGGCGGCGAAGGCGACGAGCAGCACCGCGACCGCGACCAGGCGCGCGGTGAGGGTGCGGGGGAGCCGGGGGCGGGGGAGGGTGGGCGCCATCAGGTGGCCGGCTTGAGGACGTAGCCCGCGCCCCGCATGGTGTGGATCATCGGCTCCTTGCCGGCGTCAACCTTCTTGCGGAGGTAGGAGATGTAGAGCTCGACGACGTTGGCCTGCCCGCCGAAGTCGTACTGCCAGACACGATCGAGGATCTGCGCCTTGCTGAGCACCCGGCGCGGGTTGCGCATCAGGAAACGCAGCAGCTCGAACTCCGTCGCCGTCAGGCTGATCTCCTCCCCGGCGCGGTGCACCTCGTGGCTGTCCTCGTCGAGGGTCAGGTCGCCGACCACGAGCAGGTTGCCGGCGTCGGCCAGTGCGGACGTGCCGCCGCGACGGATCAGCCCGCGCACCCGCGCCACGACCTCCTCCAGCGAGAACGGCTTGGTGACGTAGTCGTCGCCGCCCGCGGTCAGACCGGCGATCCGGTCCTCGACCGCGTCCTTGGCGGTGAGGAACAGCACCGGCACGTCGTTGCCGTCGGCGCGCATCCGGCGCAGCACCTCGAGGCCGTCGAAGTCGGGGAGCATGATGTCGAGCACCACCGCGTCGGGCCGGAAGTCGCGGGCGGTCGTGACGGCGTCCTGGCCGCTGTGGGCCATCTGGAGCTCCCATCCCTCGTAGCGCAACGCCATCGCGAGGAGCTCGGCGATGTTGACCTCGTCGTCGACGACCAGGACGCGCACGGGGGAGCCGTCAGGGCGGGTGAGCTGCTGCATGGCCAGCATCCTGCCGTCGGTTCCTGTGGGTTTGCTGTGACGCGCCTGTCACGGCCACCTCAGGGCGGGCTCACAGGTCCCGCACAGGCTGCGGGCGCACTCTCGGGGCATGAGCAACGACAAGCCCGGCACCGGCGACGACACCCGACCCGACGACGAGACCCGGCCCGTACGCCCCGAGGGCGGCACCGAGCTCCCGCCCGCACCCGCTGCCGCACCCGCAGCCGAGGGACCCGCCGCTGCCGAGCCGGCGTACGCGGCCGGGCCGGCACCGGTGGCCCGGCGCGGCTTCCGCGAGCGGATGCGCTCGCTGCGCAGCGCGGACGGGAACCGCTCCTTCGGCCTCGCCGCGCTGATCGCCTCGGCGCTGGCCGGCATCATCGTCGGCGGGCTCGGTGCGACCGCCCTCCAGGCGGTGGGCGACGACCACGACCGCGGAGGCCGGATGGACCGGATGGAACAGCGCGGCCAGATTGGACGCGACCGCGACGGCGACCGGGGTGGCCGCGGACCCTTCGGCGGTGGCCTGCCGGGCGCGCCCGGGCTGCAGGGCCAGGGCCAGGGCCAGGGCCAGACCGCCGTCCCGCCGGGGGACGACGACAGCTTCAACGGCTGACCCGTGCCGCCGGGTGAGCACCGCGCGGTGAACCCGCTTGCCGTCGTGGGCGAGAATGGCCCGCGTTGTGAAGATCACCTACCCGCCGGAGCTCCCGGTCTCCGCGTGCCGCGACGACATCGCTGCGGCCATCCGCGACCACCAGGTCGTCATCATCGCCGGCGAGACCGGGTCGGGGAAGACCACCCAGCTGCCCAAGATCTGCCTGGAGCTCGGCCGCGGCGCGGGCCCGGCCCAGGGCGGCGGGCTGATCGGGCACACCCAGCCCCGCCGGATCGCCGCGCGCTCGGTGGCGGAGCGGATCGCCGAGGAGCTGGGCACCGAGCTCGGTGACGTCGTGGGCTACCAGGTGCGCTTCACCGACCGCACCAGCAAGGCCGGCCGGGTCAAGCTGATGACCGACGGCATCCTGCTCGCCGAGCTCCAGCGCGACCGCGACCTGCGCAAGTACGACACGATCATCATCGACGAGGCTCACGAGCGCAGTCTCAACATCGACTTCCTGCTCGGCTACCTCAAGCGGCTGTTGCCCCGCCGCCCGGACCTCAAGCTGATCATCACCAGCGCGACGATCGACGTCGACCGCTTCGCCGAGCACTTCCGCGCGCCGGTGGTCGAGGTGTCCGGGCGGACCTACCCGGTCGACATCCGCTATCGCCCCCTCCTGGAGCTGTCGGAGGACGACGAGGACGGAGAGCCCGTCCAGCGCGACCAGACCGAGGCGATCATCGACGCGGTCCGCGAGCTGTCGCTGGACGGCCCCGGCGACGTCCTGGTCTTCCTGCCCGGCGAGCGCGAGATCCGCGACACCGCCGACGCCTTCCAGGCGCTGGCCAGCGACCGGCTCGAGATCGTCCCGCTCTACTCCCGCCTCAGCGCGGCCGACCAGCACAAGGTCTTCTCCGGCCACTCCTCGCTGGTGCGGAGGGTGGTGCTCGCCACCAACGTCGCCGAGACCTCGCTGACCGTCCCGGGGATCCGCTACGTCGTCGACTCGGGCGTTGCGCGGATCAGCCGCTACTCCGTGCGGACCAAGGTCCAGCGGCTCCCCGTCGAGCCGATCAGCCAGGCCTCGGCCAACCAGCGGTCGGGCCGCTGCGGGCGGGTGGCGGAAGGCATCGCGATCCGGCTCTACTCGGAGGAGGACTTCGAGGGCCGACCGGAGTTCACCGACCCCGAGATCCTGCGCACCAACCTGGCCAGCGTCATCTTGCAGATGGCCTCGCTGCGCTTGGGCGACATCGCGCGCTTCCCCTTCGTCGAGCCCCCCGACCGGCGCAACATCAAGGCGGGCACCGACCTGCTGGAGGAGCTCGGGGCGGTGACCCCGGCCGCCGAGGCCCAGCGCGGAGGCGTGCGCCTGACGACGGTCGGCCAGCGGCTCGCCCGCCTGCCGATCGACCCGCGTCTGGGCCGGATGATCCTCGAGGCCGAGCGGCTCGGCTGCCTGCGCGACGTGCTGACGATCGCCGCGGGGCTGTCGATCCAGGACCCACGCGAGCGGCCGGAGGAGCAGCGTCCGCAGGCCGACCAGCTGCACGCCCGCTTCAAGCACGAGTCGAGCGACTTCCTCACCTGGCTCACCATGTGGCGCCACATCAAGGAGCAGCAGCGCGAGCTGTCGTCGAGCGCGTTCCGCCGGATGTGCAAGCGCGAGTTCCTCAACTACATGCGCATCCGGGAGTGGCAGGACTACGAGTCGCAGCTGCGCCAGGTGGCCAAGGAGATGAAGCTCGACGTGGGACACCCGTCGGACACCCCCGACGAGGACGGCATCCACCAGGCGCTGCTCTCCGGCCTGCTCAGCCACATCGGCGCGCTCGAGGAGCGCGACCCGTCGACAAGCTCGGGACCGCGCAAGACCAGGCCGGGCGAGCGGCGCCCCATGCGGGAGTACGTCGGCGCCCGCAACGCGCGGTTCGCGGTGTTCCCCGGCAGCGTCCTCAAGGGACGCAACCCGGCGTTCCTGATGAGCGCCGAGCTCGTCGAGACGTCGCGCCTGTGGGCACGGCAGAACGCCGCCATCAAGCCCGAGTGGGCCGAGACCCTGGGCGCGCACCTGGTCAAACGGGCCTACTCCGAGCCGCACTGGTCGCGCAAGCGCGCCGCCGTGATGGCCCGCGAGCGCGTCACCCTCTATGGCGTGCCGCTGGTCGTCGACCGGCTCGTGCAGTACGGCAGGATCGACCCGCCGCTGGCCCGCGAGCTCTTCATCCGCCATGCGCTGGTGCAGGGGGAGTGGGACTCGCGACACCGCTTCCTCGCCGAGAACGCCCGCCTGCTCGAGGAGGCCGAGGAGCTCGAGCACCGCGCCCGGCGCCGCGACATCGTGGTCGACGAGCACACGCTCTTCGAGTTCTACGACGCCCGCGTGGGCGCCGACGTGGTCAGCGGCCAGCACTTCGACCAGTGGTGGAAGAGAGCCCGCCAGAAGCGGCCCGAGCTGCTCACCTTCGACCCGCGGATGCTGACCCACGACACCGCCGACCAGGTGCAGCAGCAGGACTTCCCGATCCAGTGGCACGACAGCCAGGAGGCCGGGCTCACCTTCCCCATCAGCTATCACTTCGAGCCGGGCGCCGCCGACGACGGACTCACCATCGACGTGCCCGTGGCCACCCTCAACCGCATCGAGGCCGACGACTTCTCGTGGCTCGTGCCGGGCCTGCGGGAGGAGCTGGTGACCGAGCTGATCCGCTCACTGCCCAAGCACCTGCGCGTCGCGATGGTGCCCGCCCCCAATGCCGCGCGGGAGTTCCTGGCCGCGACACCGCCCGGCGCGGAGCCGTTGCTCGACGCACTGGAGCGCTTCGCCCGCAGCACCCGCAGCCTGGTGATCGACCGCGAGGCGTGGGACTGGACCAAGGTGCCCGAGCACCTCCGCCCGACCTACCGGGTGCTCACCGAGGAGGGCGCGGAGGCCGGGCGCGGCAAGGACCTCGACGCCCTCAAGGAGCCGCTGCGTCCCACCTTCGAGCAGGCGATGGCCGATGTCGCCGCGGACTCGGGCGTCACCGCGACGGGCCGGACGACGTGGACCTTCGGCACCGTCGAGGAGTCGTTCGTCCAGCGCCGGGCCGGGCACGAGGTCCGCGGCTTCCCGGCACTGGTCGACGAGGGGCCCACCGTCGGGCTGCGCGTCCTCGCGAGCGCCGTCGAGGCCGCCGCCCACCACCGGCTCGGCGTACGCCGCCTGGTGCTGCTCGCGCTCGGCCCACCCACCGCCGTCGACGACGTGCTCGCCGCCGCCGGCCTCGACCAGCGAGCCAAGCTCGCTCTCGTCGGCTCGCCCTACGCCTCGGTGGCCGACCTGCTCGCCGACCTCCGCGCCGGCCTGGTGGGCGAGGTCGTCGACGCGCGCGCGACGGTGCGCGAGGAGGCGGCGTACGACGTCGTGGTGGCCGCGGCGCGCGAGGCCGTGGACACCGGCCTGGGGGCGACCGTGCACGACGTGATGCGCGTACTGGAGGCGTGGCGCGCGACCGACAGGGCGATCTCCGGCCGCGCCGACCTGATCACCCTGCCCGCGCTCACCGACATGCGGGCCCAGGTCGGTCGCCTGGTGGGCCCCGGATTCATCGCCGACGCCGGCACGGCCCGGCTGCGCGACTACCCGCGCTACCTCGCGGCCGTGACCCTGCGCCGCGAACGGCTCGACGCGCAGGTCGCCAAGGATCGTCAGCTCATGGACCAGCTCGCCGGCCTCCAGGAGGCGTGGCTCCACGCGGTGGCGGCGCTCCCGGACGGCCAGCCGGTGCCGCAGCACCTGCGCGAGGCGCGCTGGATGCTGGAGGAGTACCGCGTCTCGCTCTTCGCCCAGCAGCTCGGCACGGCCACGAAGGTCAGCGACCAGAGGATCCGCAAGGTGATGGGCAGCGCACCGGCCTAGACCGGATGAGCGGCACGGGTCCGCCCGGCCTCAGGCACGGTGGCGCCCGGAACGACCGGACGGAGAGTCGGGTGCGAGAGCGCCCAGGTCGACGAACTCGGTGCACGCGTCTCGGATGTCGAGTGGCGTCGAGGGAGGTCCGGCGACGATCACGGTGAGTCCCTCCTCCTTCAACCGGAGCAGGAGGGGCATGGAGGAGTGCAGGTCGCCCACCAGGACCAGGCCGTCCAGCCGCACCCGCGCGGCGACGTCCACGGCGTCGAGGGCCAGGGCGATCATGGCCGGGTCCTGGGTCTCACGCGTGCGGAAGTGGTGACGGAGCTCCAACCGGTGTCGGCGGAGGACGGGGAGCCAGGTCGCCATGGCGGCCGCGGTCCAGTCCGCGTGCGCGTGCGCGAGCACCACGTCCCCGACATCGGCGAGCACCCGGCTCAGGGGTGCCCAGACCTCGGGCGCCACGGACTCGGCGTGGACGAGCACCGCTAGCCGCACCTCGTCTCCTCCCAGCCCCACCGCGTGTGGCCGTAGCCTAGGGTGCCCGCGGCGGGCGCGCGCCACCTAGTGTGGAACCGTGACCGGTCGACCCCACCACCGCCCCATGACGCCCGGCGGCGGATTCTTCGCCGAGATCGCCGGCGGCACCGATCCCGCGACGTTGCGCGAGGCGGGCGACCTCGCCGCCACCGTGCTGGTGCGCGGCGCCCGCGCGTCCGACGACCCGGCGCTCGGTGAGCGGATCGTGCACCTCGCCGAGAGCGAGGGCCTCGAGACGCTGGCGGAGGTCTGGTCGGGAGCACCGGCCGACACCCTGGCAGGCAGCCTGTGGCGACTGTTCCTGCTGCGCCAGTGGGTGCACGCCGACCCGGAGCGGGTCGCGACCGAGTTCGAGGCCGGGCAGCGCCGGGCCGACGTCGCGCGGGTGGTCGCCGGGGTGGCGGACCCGCCCGGACCCGACGAGCTCCGCAGCATGGTCGACGACGTGCTGCGCGGCATCACCCGCGGCGACTTCGCCGTCACGCTCTTCCGCGCGGCTGCCTTCGCCCGCATCGTGGCGGCGGGACGCGCCAGCCTCGGTGAGTCGTCGCACGAGGAGATCAGCCGGATGCTGGGCCTGTCCGAGCAGCTCGAGGCCGCGGGACATGGGGAAATCAGGGACACGCTCGCCTGAGCACCTACAATGAGTCCTGAGTGCGTCGGGTCGTGGCAGCCCCGGGTCCCACAATAAGCCGCTACGAGCGGCCACGCGCCGTGAGGCGCTCCCGGCCCGGCGCACTCACTCATCCTCAGGTGTCGTCCAGCCTCACCGGATGACACCGCGCCGCTGCATCGCCGGACTGCTCTCACGGTCCTCTGCGCCCACGGGGCCACCGGGTGGACCGGGCTGATGCTCGCAGCCAGGACCACGAGCGCGACGCCGTACGGCGCGGGGGTGCCGCCCTCGACCCGGAGATCTTCGACGAGGTCGTCGCGGCAGCGCGTGGTCTCGACCGTTAGGGTTCTGGACGTGGTTCAGCGCCCCTTCAGTCCTCGACGTGTGGCCGCGGTCGCGTGCGCCCTGGTCGTCGCGTTGACCGCGGCCGCCTGCACGGGTGACGCCGACCCGACCCCGGGTCCGCCGTCCCCGGGCAAGGGCCCGTCCGCCGGGGAGGGGGAGAAGCCGCGCCAGACCACCTTCGGCGCCTTCGGCAGCGACGAGGAGGTGGCGGCCTTCCAGGATGTCGTCGACTCCTTCAACGCCACCTCGACGACTCGTCGCGTCACGCTCACGTCCTGGCCCGACCACGAGTCGGCGCTCGCGGACGTGCTGGACGGAGACGCTCCGGACGTCTTCCTGTCCTCGCGCATCGACCTCGGCCGGCTGGTCGAGGCCGAGGCGTTGCAGCCGGTGAGCCTGCTGCTGGACGAGCGCGGCGTGGACTTCGGTGACCGCTTCTCCCGCGACGCGGTCGACGCCTTCGCGATGGACGACGAGCTGCAGTGCATGGCCTACTCGGTGTCCCCGATGGTCGTCTACTACAACACCGCGCTCGTCGACTTCGACAAGATGACGCGGCGCGGCCTCGACGTGCCCACGGCCGACAGCGACGGCGTACGCGACCGCTGGACGCTGGCGCAGTTCTCCGCCGCGGCCCAGTTCGCCTCACGTCGCGGCGACCGGCGCGGCGTGTGGATCGACCCGACGCTGCAGGGGCTGGCCCCGTTCATCTACTCCGGCGACGGGAAGGTCTTCGACGACGACCGCGACCCCACCTCGCTGGCCTTCTCCGACGACTCCACGCGTGACGCGCTCAGCCAGACGCTGGCGATCCTGCGCGACCCCACGGTCACGCCGACCAACGCCCAGCTCGCCCGGGCGACACCGGTCCAGCTCTTCAAGCGCGGCGAGCTCGCGATGATCGCGGGCTTCCGCAACCTCGTCCCTCAGTTGCGCGACGCCGAGGACCTCGACTTCGACGTGCTCCCGATGCCTACCATCGACACCCGTGCGACCGTCGGCGACATCAGTGGCCTGTGCCTCTCCAGCGCGTCCGACGCGCAGGGCGACGCGGCCGACTTCATCGCCTACGCCGTCTCCGACGCGGCGATCACCACCGTCGCAGCGACCGGCTACATCGTGCCGGCCAACACCCAGGTCGCCGCCTCGCCCGAGTTCCTCGCCCCCGAGCTCGAGCCGGCCAACGCCGAGGTCTTCAACACGAGCATCCGCTACATGGAGGTGCCGCCGTTCATCGACGAGCGTCTCGAGCTGATCGAGGCGGTCACCCCGCTCCTCGAGAGCCTCGTGACGGCTCCCGGCGTGCTCGACCTCGACCTCTACACCGAGCAGATCGACGAGGCCTCACGGGTGATCCTGGCGCCCGAGGAGGAGACCGAGTCGCCGAGCGAGTCCCCGAGCCAGACCCCGAGCGAGTCCCCGAGCCAGTAGGAGTTGGCGGGGCAGAGCCGGCGCTACTCCTGCGCGGGTTCGGCCTCGGCGCCGAGGATCGCGCCGACCAGCGCGCCGGTGATCAGCTCGGCCTGCCAGGGTCGGGCGGTGTACGCCGCCAGCTCTTGGCGGACGGCCTCCGCGAGCGCGGCCGGCTCGCGGGTCGCCGGCGGCGCCCACATCAGGCGGCGGAGGTAGTCGGGCGTGAGCAGGTTCTCGACCGGCAGGTGGTGGACCTCGGCCAGGTTGAGCATCGACTCGCGCGCCGCCTTGAAGCGGCGGTCGGCGACGGGGTCTCGCTCGGCCCAGGTGCGGGGGTGCGGAGGACCGTCGCCGCGCGGGGCGCGGGACGGCAGCTCGTCCTCGGTCATCTCGCGAACCCCCTGCAGGGCGTCGACCCAGGCCGAGGCGTAGCGGCTGGCGCCGCGGCCGTGGAAACCCTGCGTGGAGAGCAGCGCGCGGCGGTCGGACGGCATGACGGTCGCGGCCACCACGATCGCGGAGTCGGGCAGGATCCGGCCGGGCGTCACGTCTCGCTCGGCGGCGATGGAGTCGCGGGCCTCCCACATGGCGCGAGCCGCCCCGAGCGCCCGGCGCCCCCGCAGCCGGTGCACCCCGGATGTACGGCGCCACGCCTCCTGACGGACGGTGGGCTCGAAGCCGAGGAGGTGGTCGAACTCCTGACGGGCCCACTCGGTCTTGCCGGCCCTGTCGAGCTCGGCGATCATGTGCTCGCGCAGCTCGAGGAGCACCTCGACGTCGAGGGCGGCGTAGTCGAGCCAGGCCGTGGGGAGCGGACGTGTGGACCAGTCGGCCGCCGAGTGCTCCTTGCGCATCCGTTGGCCGAGCACGGTCTCGACGAGGGTCGCGAGGCCGACCCGGGGGTAGCCCAGGAGCCGGCCGGCCAGCTCGGTGTCGAAGAGGCTCGTGGGCACCAGGCCCACCTCGTGCAGGCAGGGGAGGTCCTGCGTCGCGGCGTGCAGGATCCACTCCGAGCCGGCGAGGGCCTCCTGCAGCGGGGCCAGGGTGGTCAGCGGGATCGGGTCGATCAACCAGGTGCCGGCGCCCTCACGGCGCAGCTGGATCAGGTAGGCCCGGTTGGAGTAGCGGTAGCCCGAGGCGCGCTCGGCGTCGATGGCCACCGGGCCGGTGGCCGCCGCCAGGGCCGCGCACGCCGCGGCGAGGCCGGCATCGGTCTCGACGATGTCGGGAAGACCGTCGCGCAGCTCGAGCAGGGGTGCGGGGGGTGTCTCCGGCTCGGCGGGCTCGGCGGGCTCGGCGGCTGCGACCGGCTCGACGAGCTCGGTGTCGGGGGTGTCGGCAGGGGTGTCGGGCATCGGATCAGCTGCCGCGCTGTCCGCGTCGGCTCGGGATGGCGGTGACGCCCTCGGGAACGGGCGGGAGCCCCACCGCGGTGCACATCAGCTCACCCCACGCCTCGACGTGCGGCGTCATGTCGAGCGCTCCGTCCTCGTCGACGTCGGGCGTCCACGACGCCCGGATCTCGACCTGGGCGGTGCCGGCCTCGTCGGCCATCCCCCCGAAGCTCTCGGTGCTGACGCAGGTGACCGTGCCGGACGCGGCGTGGAAGCCGGCCCCGTGGGCCTCCAGCGCCTCGGTCAGCCAGGACCAGCCGACGGCGGCCAGCAGCGGGTCGCCGCCCAGCTCGGGGTCGATGTCGGCGCGGGCGTAGGCGACGCAGCGGAAGGTGCCGTTCCAGGCATCGTTGCCGGCCGGGTCGTGCAGCAGGATCAGCCGCCCGGTGCCGAGGTCCTCGTCATCGACCGTGACGTCCCCACTCAGCGCCGAGGACCACGGGGCGATGCGCTGGGGTGCGGGCATCTCCTCGCAGAAGACTTCCGGGCGCAGCGCGGCCTGACGCATCGACTCCACAGCCGCGCGGAACTCCGCGGGCCCAGCCGCGGCAGCACTGCCCGGGTGGGTCTCGTGACGGGCCACCATTCGTCCAGAGTAGGCCAGCGGTGCGCACTCCCGATGTGCCGCCACGCCGCCTGACCTGCGAAGATTCGCCGGTGACCCGCGCCGACCCCACTCCTGACCCGGGCCCCCACGCGGGTCTCGCCGACAGCCCGTTCCTCCAGGCTGCGCGCGGCGAGGTGCCCTCGCACACGCCGGTGTGGTTCATGCGTCAGGCGGGGCGCTCGCTGCCGGAGTACCTCAAGGTGCGCGAGGGCGTCGGCATGCTGGAGTCCTGCATGGACGCAGACCTCGTCACCGAGATCACCCTGCAGCCCGTGCGGCGCTACGGCGTGGACGCGGCCATCTTCTTCTCCGACATCGTGCTGCCGCTCAAGGCGGTGGGTGTCGACCTCGACATCGTGCCCGGTGTCGGCCCGGTCGTCGCCGCGCCCGTGCGCACCCTCGCCGACGTCGAGGCGATCCCCGACCTCACGCCCGAGCACGTCCCGTTCATCTCGCAGGCGGTGCGCCAGCTCGTCGCCGAGCTCGGCGCCACGCCGCTGATCGGCTTCGCCGGTGCGCCCTTCACTGTCGCCTCCTACCTGGTCGAGGGTGGGCCGTCCAAGGAGCACGCGAAGACCAAGGCGATGATGTTCTCCGCCCCCGACGTGTGGGACGCGCTGATGCACAAGATCGCCGGGATCGCGGCGGCCTACCTCCGCATCCAGGTCGGCGCCGGCGCCTCGGCCGTCCAGCTCTTCGACTCGTGGGCTGGCGCGCTCACCCCGGCCGACTACCGCGCGTCGGTGATGCCGCACTCGCAGCGGGTGCTGGCAGCGGCCGGCGAGCTCGGCGTCCCGCGGATCCACTTCGGTGTCGGCACTACCAACCTCCTCGGCCTGATGGGGGAGGCCGGCGCCGACGTGGTTGGTGTCGACTGGCGCACGCCGATGGAGCAGGCCATCCCGCTCGTCGGCGACCGGGTCGTCCAGGGCAACCTCGACCCGACCCTCGTCTTCGCGCCCACCGAGGTGATGACCGCCCGGGCGGCCGAGATCCTCGACGCCGGTCGTGCGGCCAAGGGCCACATCTTCAACCTCGGCCACGGGGTCATCCCCTCGACGAACCCCGATCAGCTGAAGGCGCTGACGGAGTTCGTCCAGGCCTACTGACCGATCTGGTCGGACGTGGGACGACCCGGTCGTCCGCACGGCCGCTCTGTCACGCGTCCGCGATCGGGACCGGACGCGTGCCCCGGCGACGGCGTACGACGAGCCAGACCGGCAGGCCCAGCACAAGGGCCAGCGCGGCGAAGGGGAGCAGCGCTCCGAGGATCGTGGCGACCGCCGCGAGGCTGGCGCCCAGGGCCTTCATCCCGCCGGTGAGGCCGGCCATGAAGCCCGCGGGCGAGTCGTCGGGCTCCTCCTGTGCCCGCGCGACGGCGCTGGAGATGTCGACGGTGATGGTCGACAGCGAGGTCTGGTCCTTGAGCCAGGACTGCTGGGACTTCAGCGAGTCGAGCTCGGCCTGGCGGCTGGTGAGCTGCGACTCGATCCAGATGACGTCCTTGAGGCTCGAGGCCTCCGCGAGCAGCAGCTCGACGCGCTCGAGGCTGGCCTCCTGCGCCCGCACCCGGACGCCGGTGTCGATGACCTGGGTCGTCACGTCCTCGGAGCCGCGTTGGGAGGAGCGCAGGATGCCGGCCCCCTCCAGCGCCTCCATCGACGCACCGAACTTCGGGCTCGGCACCCGGATGACCATGCGGGCGTAGGACGTCTCGCCGTCGTCGTCGGTCTCGGTGTTCTCCTCGGTGACGTCGCCGCCCTGCGCGTCGACGATCCGCTGGACCTCGCGCCGGGTCTCCCCGACGTCCGGGCTGGCGAGCGAGATCGCACCGGACGCGATGATCGAGCGCTCCGTCGCGGGTGTGGCCGCGGAGCCGGTGTCCGAGGTGTCGCCGAGCGCGCGGCTCGCCGCGGGCGGGGCCTGGGCGTCCCCGCCTGAGTCGCCGTCGCCGTCGGACTCGCCCGACTGCCCGGAGGTCGACATGTCCGACGCCCCCGAGTCGGCGGTGCCGTCGCTGCCGGCGGAGCAGGCGGCCATCAGGGCCGTCATGGTGATCGCGGTGAGGATGCCTGCGGCGCGGGTGCGAGTGGTCATGGCCCTCCGACGCGGTGGGCGCCGGTGCCGGTTCCGCGGCGGCCGGCTCCGTGACGCAACTGTGATCAGTCAGTCCTTGCGGGTCTGTCGCACGACCGGCTTCTCGGTGGCCTTGCGGGGAGCCGGCTCGCCGGCCTTCGCGGCGGGCGCCTTCTTCTGCGCCTTCGCCCGGGTGGTGGCGGGTGGCTTGTCCTGGGTCTCGTCCCGGGTCTTCGCCGGTGTCTTCGCATCTTTCGCGGCCGCCTTCGCGGGGGCCTTCGCGGGGGCCGTGTCCGGTGTCTTGTCCGGTGCCTTGGCTCGCGCCTTGGCGGGTGACCTGGTCGCCGCCTTCGCCGCGGTCGTGCCCTTGAGCCGCACCCGCAGGCCGTTGCCCGAGCCCGACGTCTCCAGGTAGGGCTGGGACGAGACCAGCGTGCTGAGTCGCGCCCCGCTGCCGCCGAAGGTCCGGGCGTCGAAGGAGGGGTGGGTGCGGTTGACCTGGTTGCCGAGCGCGCCGAGGCTGGCCCAGCCCTCGTCGTCGGAGACGGCGTTGAGCGCCCGGGTGAGCGCGCTCTGGAGGTTGATGGTCGGCGTCGGCTCGGCGTCGGCGGCGTCGCGACCCGAGCGGCGCCCCTGGTCGGCGGCGTCGGCGTCGGCGTCGGCGTCCGACTGCTCGTCGGCGTCCGACTGCTCGTCGCTCTGCACGACCTCGAGGTCGATGAACTTGTCGCAGGCGTACTTCAGGGCGTCGGGGGCCTTGTTCTCGCCCAGCACGTAGACCGTCTTGCCCGACTCGCGGAGCCGGTGCGCGAGACTGGTGAAGTCGCTGTCGCTGGTGACCAGCGCGAACGCCTCGACGTTGTCGTCGTAGAGCAGGTCCATCGCGTCGATGACGAGGGCCAAGTCGGTGGAGTTCTTGCCCATGGTGAAGGCGTTCTGGTGCATCGCGCGCAGGCCCATGCTGTTGAGCTTGCGCGACCACTGGGTGAGGTGCGGGTTGCTCCAGTCGCCGTAGACGCGCTTGATGGTCGGGGTGCCGTACTTCGCGACCTCGCTCAGCAGGGCCTCGGCGAAGGAGGGGCGGGTGTTGTCGGCGTCGATCATCACGGCGATCCGGTCTGAGCTCACGTTGGGGTCCACACCCTGCACCCTAGGCTGGCGGGGTGGCGTGGGACGTGATCGTGGTCGGTGGCGGGGTCGCCGGCCTGGTGGCCGCCCGCGGGCTGGCCGAGGCCGGGCGCGACGTCCTGCTGCTCGAGAGCTCGGCGCGGGTCGGCGGCAAGCTGCGCAGCGCCGAGGTCGCCGGGGTCACCGTCGACGTCGGCGCCGAGGCGATGCTGGCCCGCCGCCCCGAGGGTGTGGATCTCGTCCGCGAGCTCGGCGCGGCCGTGGTCCATCCCACGTCCGCGACCTCGGGCCTCTGGTCGCGGGGTGCGCTGCGTGAGCTGCCGCGGTCGCTGATGGGCGTCCCCTTCGACCTCGGCCAGCTCGCGGCCAGTGGGGTGCTCAGCGACGGTGGGCTGGCGCGGGCGTCGGCCGAGACCGACAGCGACCCCGGCGACGACGTCTCGGTGGGCGACCTCGTCGCCTCCCGGCTGGGCGACGAGCTCGTCGACCGGCTGGTCGAGCCGCTCCTCGGCGGGGTCTACGCCGGCCACGCCCGCCACCTCTCCGCGGCGGCCGCGGTGCCCCAGCTGCTCGCGATGGCACGACGTGGGAGCCTGCTCGAGCAGGCCGCGGCCGTTCCTGCGTCCACCGCTCCGGTCTTCGCCGCGCTCCCGGGCGGCATGGCGCGGCTGCCCGACCTGGTGCGTGACGGCGGCGGTTTCGAGGTGCGGACCTCCGCGACGGTGCGAGCGCTGCGGCGTACGACGACCGGTTGGGCGCTCACCGTCGGCCCCACCACCGCCGCGGAGACCATCGAGGCGGGCGCGGTCGTGCTCGCGACGCCGGCCGCACCGAGCGCGCGGCTGCTGGTCACGGACGCCCCCGAGGCGGCCGCCGAGCTCGCGGGTATCGAGGCCGCCAGTGTCGCCGTCGTGACCCTCGCCTTCCGCGCCGAGGACGTGCCGGACGCGCTCTTCGAACGCTCGGGCTTCCTGGTGCCGCCCATCGAGCGGCGGACCATCAAGGCGTCCACGTTCTCCTTCGCCAAGTGGGCCTGGGTGCGTGACCTCGCCCCGGACGTCGTCGTGCTGCGGACCTCCCTGGGCCGCCACGGCGAGGAGGCCACGCTCCAGGCCGGCGACGACGGGCTGGTGCGGGTCTCGCTCGCGGACCTCGCGGCGATGGCGGGCATCACCGCGCGCCCGGTCGACACCCACGTGCAACGGTGGGGAGGCGCGCTCCCGCAGTACGCCGTGGGGCACGTCGACCGGGTGGCGCGGATCCGGGCCGCGATCGCGCGACAGTCGGGGCTCGCGGTCTGCGGAGCGGCGTACGACGGCGTCGGTGTCCCCGCCGTCATCGGCTCGGCCCGCCGGGCTGTGGCCTCGGTCACCGGGGCAGAATGGACCCCATGAGCACCGATGCGACCTCCGACTCCACCGCCGACTCGACCTCGGTGAAGACCAATGCCGCACGGACCCGGGAGCTCAACGAGACCGTCCGCTACACGATGTGGTCGGTCTTCAAGCTCCGCGACCTCCTCGGCGACGCGGACCGCGCGGCAGAGTCGACCGATGTCGAGGCGTTGTTCGAGGTGCTCGCCGAGCAGGACATCACGCTCCGTGGGCTCTACGACGTCAGCGGTCTGCGGGCCGACGCCGACCTGATGGTCTGGTGGCACGCTGCCGACTCCGAGCAGCTCCAGGCCGCCTACAACTCCTTCCGCCGGACGTCGTTCGGCCGTCGCCTCGAACCGGTGTGGTCGCAGATGGCGCTGCACCGGCCCGCGGAGTTCAACAAGTCGCACATCCCGGCGTTCCTCGCCGACGAGGAGGCGCGCGCCCACGTGTGCGTCTACCCGTTCGTGCGGTCCTACGAGTGGTACCTCCTCGAGGACTCCGAGCGCCGCGCGATGCTCGCCGAGCACGGCAAGATGGCCCGCGGCTACGGCGACGTGCGCGCCAACACCGTGGCGTCGTTCGCCCTCGGCGACTACGAGTGGATGCTGGCCTTCGAGGCCGACGAGCTGCACCGCATCGTGGACCTGATGCGTGACCTGCGCGCGTCGACGGCCCGTCGGCACGTGCGCGAGGAGGTGCCGTTCTACACCGGTGCCCGCGTCTCGCCCGCGGACCTGATCGCTCGCCTGCCCTGACGCGGGAACGCTGAGCAAGGCAGTAGCGTCAGATCACCATGACTCCTCGTCTCGTCATCGCTGCCCTGCTCATGACGCTGCCGCTCGCCGCCTGCTCCACCGAGGGCGAGATGCGTGCCGTCGACCCGGCGGGAGCGGGTGAGCCGTCGGCCAGCACGCCGTCCGGGGCCGCTCCGAACCCCGTGCCCGACGGTCGGGTCAGCACCCACGGGCTCGTGACCGTCCTCGATCCCGGCACCGGCCCGCAGCTGTGCCTGGGTGCCATCGCCGAGTCCTACCCGCCCCAGTGCGGTGGCCCCGCCGTCGAGGGCTTCGAGTGGGGCGACGTCGGCGTCGAGAGGGCCTCGGGTGTCACGTGGGGTTCCTTCGCCCTGACCGGCACCTTCGACGGCACCACGTTCAGCGTGACCGACGCCATCCCGGCCGCGTTGTACGACGCGATGGCCGAGCCGCAGGACGAGCCGCTCGGGGTCGCCTGCGAGGCGCCCGCCACCACCGACACCGCCCGGACGACGCCCGAGGACATGGACGCGACCCTCGCCGCCGCGACCGCGCTGCCGGGCTACGCGACCACCTGGCTGACCGGCAGCACCATCAATGTCGCCGTCACCGAGGACGCGGCCGGTGCCGAGAGCACCCTGCGCGAGACGTGGGGCGGCCAGCTGTGCGTGACGACCGTCGAGAAGACCGACGCCGACCTCAACGTGGTCAACGCCGAGCTCCAGGCGGCCCTTCCGACCCTGCTGACCAGCGGCTCGTTCGCGCCGGACTCCCTCGACGCGCAGGTCGTCTTCGACGACGGCTCGATCCAGGAGTGGGCCGACACGACCTACGGCGAGGGGCTGGTGCGGGTCAGCTCGGCGCTGACCCCCGTCGAGGGCTGACCCCGTCGGCTATCTAGGGACGAAATCGTAGGGAAAGCCGGTGGAACGCCTACCGGATCGTCCCTAGATACCCTCGGGCGGGACGGGCTGCTACGCCTTTACGCCTTGTCGTTGAGCGCGATGCTGATCGAGTTGATGCAGTAGCGGTCGCCGGTGGGCGTGCCGAAGCCGTCGGGGAAGACGTGGCCCAGGTGCGAGCCGCACGTCGCGCAGCGGACCTCGACGCGCTTCATGCCGCCGGTGTTGTCCTCGATGTATTCCACCGTGTCGGTCATCGGCTGGTAGAAGCTCGGCCAGCCGCAGCCGGAGTGGAACTTCGTGTCGCTGGTGAACAGCTCCGTCCCGCAGGCCTTGCAGGAGTAGGTGCCCTCGGTCTCGGTGTCGGTGTACTCACCGGTGAAGGCGCGCTCGGTGCCGGCCTGCCGCAGCACGGCGTACTCCTCGGCGCTGAGCTCCTCGCGCCACTGCTCGTCGGTCTTCTGCACGTCGTAGGCCATGCGACACACGGTACGTGGCGCTAGGTTGCGAGTCATGACCGGAACCGGAACCTCGCACGACCCCTGGCAGCTCCGGACGGCGCCCGGGAGCTCGGCCTACACCATGCACCGCGACGACGAGGCCGGGCTGCTGGTCTGCCAGGTCGGCAGCACCAGGCTCACCTACCTCGCCTCGGCCGTGGACGACCTGCACGCGATGCTGCGCGAGCACGGCGACTGGATGCCGCTCGGCGCGGCGGACGAGAAGAAGGAACCTGCGGAGGGGACCGTCGAGGCGTGGGGTCGCTCGGCCGACAACCCCGCCGGCGGGTGGTACGGCCAGCGCACGGGCTACCGCGGACGCTTCGGCATGTACCTGCCGCCGCTGCTGGAGGCGCTCGGGCTCGTCGAGCTCGAGCACAACCCGCGCAACAACCGCGTCCGCGCGCTCTGAACTAGCCTGCTGCCATGGCAGCTGCGAAGCCCGTGATGGTGCAGGCAGGCGACCGGGAGGTCCGCGTCTCCTCGCCCGACCGGGTCATCTACGAGGCGACCGGGTCGACGGGTGAGGTCACCAAGCTGATGGTGGCTCGATACTTCGCCTCCGTCGAGGACGGGCTGATGCGCGCGCTGCGCGACCGCCCGACGGCGCTCGAACGCTGGACCTCGGGGGTGCGCGAGGGCATGACCCTCGCCACCGGACCGCAGGACCGCAACGCCGACGCGTTCTACCAAAAGCGCGTGCCGAAGGGCGCTCCGGACTATCTCGAGTCCGTCGAGATCACCTTCCCATCCGGCCGTACCGCCGAGGAGATCTGCCCGACCGAGATCGCGGTGCCGGTGTGGTGCGCCCACATGGGCACGCTGACCTTCCATCCCTGGCCGGTCCGTCGGGGGGATGTCGACCACCCCGACGAGCTGCGGATCGACCTCGACCCCCAGCCGGGCACGACGTTCGGAGACGCCGTGCGCGTCGCCGGGGTCGCCCGTGAGCTGCTCGGAGACCTGGGGATGATCGGCTTCGCGAAGACCTCGGGCAACCGGGGCATCCACATCTACGTGCGGATCGAGCCACGGTGGGAGTTCGCCGACGTACGCCACGCGGCCATCGCCCTGGGACGCGAGCTGGAGAAGCGCGACGACGGCGTGACGACCGCGTGGTGGAAGGAGGAGCGCGGGGAGCGGATCTTCGTCGACTTCAACCAGAACACCCGCGACCGCACGATCGCGTCGGCCTACTCGCTGCGCCCGATCGCCGGCGCCCCGGTCTCCACGCCCGTGACCTGGGACGAGCTGGCCGGACTCGAGTCACCGAAGGGCTTCAACGTCTTCACCGTCCCCGAGCGGCTGGCAGCCGACGGCGATCCGTGGGCCACGATCGACGACGTGCACCACTCGCTCCAGCCGCTCCTCGACCTCTGGGACGCACACCCCGTCGAGCTCAACTACCCCCCAGACCACCCGAAGATGCCCGGCGAGCCGCCGCGGGTCCAGCCGTCGAAGAAGGTCGAGTCGCACTGGGATGCCAAGGGCAACCGGGTCCCCGACTGACCTTCGAGCGGTGCGTGAGGCGGATTCGAGCGGCGCGAAAGCCTCCTCACGCACCGCCCACCGGCGCGTCGCGGGCGCACACGCCGGACGGCGGTGTCGTACGCGGGTTCGAGCGGCGGAAAAGCCCCCTCACGCACCGCCCGAGGGGAGCTCCCAGGGTGCCGCGATCGGGAAGTACTGCTCGAGGAAGTCGCGAAGCAGCCCGTCGGCCCGCTCCTCGTCGAAGGCCGCGACCAGGTTGTCAGCGATGCAGAAGAAGTCCCGGTCGCGCTTGAGCATCGCCTTGAGCTGCGCCGGCAGCTGCTGGTGGCCGAGGTCGACGTAGCCGTGGTGGGCGCTCGCGCGGACGGCCTGGCCGGTGATCAGGCCGTAGGTCTGCGCGAACGACGACAGCAGCGACAGGTCGGTGCCCGAGCGGAACGGCGCGTCGGTGGTGCGGGCCACCTCGTCGGGGAAGCGGGCCGCGATCTCCTCCAGGGTCGTACGACGCTGGGGATGCGGGCTGTGCATCATCGTGTGGGTCAGCGTCACCCCGAACTCCTCGGCCAGCACGCGTCGGTTGTTCTGCGCGGCCGAGAGGTAGGGACGGTCGTCGGTGCCGGGCAGACCGACGGCGCGGTGGCCGGCGACGAACGCGGCGTACTGCCCGCCCGGGGCGAAGAAGTGCTCGGGGCGCCGCGGCCGGCCGAGGAAGACGTCGTCGTTGACGTAGACGAAGTGGTCGGCGAGGTCGGGCACGGCGTGGAGCCGGGTCTCGATCGCGTGCGAGCTGAAGGTCGGCAGGGCGGAGGCGGGGAGGATGTCGCGGTGGTCGACCACGCGGACCGACGGGTGCGAGGTGTCGAGCCACGACGGCACCTGGCCGGCGGTGACGAGGTGGATGCGGCGCACCCAGGGCGCGAAGAGGTGCAGGCTGCGCATCGAGTAGCGGAGCTCGTCGCGGCTGCGGTAGCGCGAGGCGCCACCGGCCCGCGCGCTCGGGGTGCCGCCGAGACCGGTGATCCGGGCGTCGCGGGCGGCGAGCCAGGCATCGTCGTCCCCGTCGACCCAGGTGTAGACGACGTCGACGTCGAAGCGCACGTCGTCGACCGTCGGCAGGGCCATCAGCTCGAGCGTCGCGACGTCGAGCCCCTCGACGGAGGTCGTGGTGCGGGTCGTGCCGGCCGGGACGCGGTCGCCGTAGCGGTTGGGGCCGGGGGCCAGCAGGTCGCCGTCGGGCGTCTCCTCCCAGAACTGCACGCCCACCTCGACGCCTTCGCCGAGGACGCCGTCGTGGCCGCCACGCATCGGCCACGGCTCGAGGAAGAGCGCGGCGGTGCGCGTGCGGGCGAGGTCGTCGGTCATCGCCGTGACCGTGCCGCGGCGCTCGTGCCAGCCACGCTCGGCGGGGTCGCGCACCGAGAGCCAGTCGGGCACGGATCCGTCGGCGAGAGCGGCCAGGAACGCCTCCCGGCGCGAGGACGGGACGACGACCACGGGATGCGGGTCGAGCCCCCGTGCGGGCATCACGAACCAGCCGTCGCCGGTCGCGGCGGCGGCCAAGGTCAGGGCCTGCAGTGCCGTCGTACGAGCCCGGGCGGGGGTGACGCCGGCGGCACCGGAGGTCTCGGGCAGGTCGCCCAGCGGTCCGGGGCGCAGGCCGTGGAGCACCCGGCGTGGCGCGAGCGGATCGGCCCGGCGAGCCACCGCGTCCCGGAAGACCGACACCCACTGGCGCGCCAGCGTGCGGCCGTCCCAGCGCTCGGAGCGCTCGAGCGCCGCAGCGCCGAGGCGCGAGCGCAGGTCGTCGTCGGTGGCGATGCGCAGCATCGCGGCGGCCAGGGCGGACTTGGAGGCCGGCGGGACCAGGAGCCCGTCGACGTCGTGGGTGATGATCTCGCGCGGCCCTGAGGGACAGTCGTAGGAGACGCAGGGGACGCCGGCGGACATCGCCTCCTGCAGCACGAGCGGGTAGCCCTCGCCCCGCGACGCCAGCACGGCCACGCTGGTGCGGGCCCACTCGGCGGCGATGTCGGCGGTGCTGCCGGGGAGCTCGACGCGGTCCTCGAGCCCGAGCTTGCGGACCTGGGCGGCGAGGTTGTCGGCGCGGGGCCCGTCGCCCCAGATACGCAGGGTCCAGCCGGGGATCTGCTCGTGGATGCGCCAGAAGGCGTCGACGACGTGCTCGAACTGCTTCTCCGGCGCCAGCCGGCCGGCGGTGACGAAGGCCTTCTGGTCGAGCGCGGATCGTTTCTGTGGCGCGGCGGGCAGGGGGTTGGGGACCACCACCAGCTCGGGTGCGGCGCCGCCGAGCCGGCCGGCCAGCCAACGTGACATCGACTCGGTCAGCGAGACCACGACGTCGGCGCGCGGGGCGAACTCCAGCAGCGCGCCGAGGTCGTTGACCCGGGCCGAGGAGGCGCGGTGCTCCTGGTGGACGAGCGCGACGTCGGCGGGAGCGAGCTGCGCGACCACGGCCAGCAGCTCCGGCGTGGTGGTGACGACGACGTCGGCGTCGAGGCTGCCCAGTGCCTCGCGCATCGTGGCGTCGGTGAGCCCGCTGAAGAGGGCGTCCCAGCTGCGGGGGACCAGCACGGACTCACGTTCGGCGAGCTCGGCCGGGTGGTTGCCGATGAGCGCGACAGGTCGCGGGCCGCGTACGTCGACGAGGTAGGTGACCTCGAGCCCGTCGGCCAGCGGGTAGTGGGTGTGGGCGCCGCTGCGCGTCACGCTGAGGAGCCGGACCCGGTGGCCCTCGCCGAGGCCGAGCAGCGCGTTGGCCTGCTCGATCCCCGATCGAGCGGTGCCACCCATCCCGTCGGCGTTGAAGAGGACGAGGACGACGTCGAGAGGCCCCTCGCCGCGGCTGCGGCGCAGCGCGCCACGCACCTTTCCTCCCAGGCGGTCGGTCAGAGCCACGTGTCCTCGATCCTCTTCGCGCGAGCCGGTCGGCACGATCCTAGAGGTGGGTGCTCGGCCGATAGGGTGACCCGCATGCCGACGTCCCCCTCCCAGCCGGGCACCCCGCTGGTCCTGGTCTCCGGTTCCGGCCGCAGCGGCACCAGCTCGCTGGCCGGTGCACTGAAGCGACTCGGCCTCCACGTGCCGCAGCCCGAGGTGGAGGCGTCGGAGACCAACCCGCGCGGGTTCTACGAGCCGCAGTGGGTCATCGACTTCCACAAGCGCCACCTCAAGGAGCTCGCGCTCTTCAACATCGACAGCCGCCCCGCGGCCGTGGACGTGGTGGCCGGCTACCTCGGGTCCGGTGTGCCCACTGCGGAGCTGCACGAGTGGCTGTCCGGCCAGCTCGACGCCGACCAGATCGTGGTCAAGGACCCGCACGCCTTCTGGTTCGCCCAGGTGTGGGAGCAGGTGACCGCCGAGCTCGACGTGGACCTGCGCTGGCTGACCGCGCTGCGCCACCCGGCCGAGGTGGTCGGCTCGCGCGAGATCGCCTACCTCTCCAGCCAGTCCGACGACCTTCGGCTCACCAAGGAGACCTCCAACGTCGCCGGCTGGGTGCACGCGGCGCTGCTCACCGAGCGGGCCGGCCGCGGCGGCAGGCGTGCCTTCGTCCGCTACACCGACCTGCTCGCCGACTGGCGTGCTGCGCTGACCCCCGTGCAGCAGCAGCTCGACCTCACTCTCAACACCGACCTGTCCTCGCGCGAGCACCACGACGTCGACGACTTCATCGAGCCCTCGATGCGCAAGTCGACGCTCACCTGGGACGACGTGCGGACGCCGGCCTGGCTGCGGGACATGGCCGAGGAGGTCTGGGACCTGCTCGGCGCGCTGACGGCCGACGCGCACGACGCTGACGCGCAGGCGCGCCTCGACGAGATCCACGCCGACTACACCGCCCGCTACGCCGACGCGGTCGCGCTCACCTTCGACCACACCCGCGCCGAGTCCGTGCTCGCGGGCCGCGAGGCGCGTGATGCCCAGCGGAACACCGTGCATCAGCTGCGGCGCGACCTCGAGGAGGCCCGCCGCGAGCGGGCGCCCGAGGTCGGCGGACGCGAGGCTGCCGCGATCCTGCGCCGGGCCGTCGTACGCCGGGTGGCGCGGCGCGGCTAGAGGCCGCTGACACCCTCGCCGGCGCCGGCCTGCTCGTCGAAGTTCTCGTGCTCGATGAGGTGCAGGACGGGAACGCCGAGCTTGCGGCGGGCCCGCGAGGTCCAGTCGACGTGGAAGAACTCGGCCACGACGTGGGAGCGCGTGAGGATGATCGCCTCGCGTGCGTCAACGGCGTTGACGAGCGCCGCCAGCGCCTCGACCGGGGGTTCGGAGGTGACCTTGCCGGTGGCCTTCCCGCCGGCCGCGGTCATCGCGGCGAGCGTCTGCTTCAGCTCCGCGGAGGAGTTCTCCTCGCACTCGCGGCGCAGGGCCTCGAGGTCGACGTCGTTCATCGCGAGCGCCGGGGTGGCCATCAGGTCGCCGGCGCCGAGCGTCCCGAGCGAGGCCTCGATGCGGGCCGCGGCGTCCTCGAGCGGGATGAGGACGTGGTAGACGACCGCGTCCTCGATCTCCGCATGGAGGGAGCGCACCTGCAGGGCGTCCGCGGCCGAGAGAGCCTGCTCGACGAGCAGCACCACGTCATAGGTGCCCACCCCGTCATGGATGGAGTCGTCGGGAGTGTTCTCGGACGGGGTCTGGCTCATCGGGTGCCTCCGGTGTCGGTGCTCAGGATTCGGGTGAGGTCGTAGCCGGCCGGCTCGTCGAGCTGACCGTAGCCGCAGCTCTCGGGGTCGCGGTCGGTGCGCCAGCGTTTGACGTGCGCAGTGTGCCGGAAGCGGCGACCCTCCATGTGGTCGTACTTCACCTCCAGCACCCGTTCGGGCCGCAGCGCGGTGAAGCCGAGGTCCTTGCCCGCGCTCCAGCGGCTCTGGGTGCCGGGGACGCGGTCCGGGTTGGCGGTCAAGAACTCCTGCCAGCGACCCCACGGGTGGTCGGCGATGTCACACACCAGCGGCTGCAGCTCCTGCCACAGCTCGGCGCGCCGGGCGGCGGTGAAGCTGGCGGAGACCCCGATGTGCTGCAGCTCGCCGCCGTCGTCGTACAGCCCGAGGAGCAGCGAGCCGATGAGCGGCGTCTCCGGGGTCGAGGTCTTGTGCTCGCGGTAGCCGGCGAGCACCACGTCGGCGGTGCGCTCGTGCTTGATCTTGAGCATGGTGCGCTTGTTGGGCTCGTAGGCCGCCCCCAGCGGCTTGGCGACGATGCCGTCGAGCCCCGCGCCCTCGAACTCCTCGAACCACCGCTCGGCCTCGGCCGGGTCCTCGGTCGTGCGGGTGAGGAAGCACGGGCCGGAGCCGTCGAGGTGGCCGAGTGCCTCGGCGAGGGCGGCGCGTCGTCGGGAGAGCGGCTGGTCCATGAAGGAGGTGTCGTCCAGGGCCAGGAGGTCGAAGGCCACGAAGCCGGCGGGCGTCTCGACCGACAGCTTGTCGACGCGGCTCGCGGCGGGGTGGATGCGCTCCTGCAGGGTCTCGAACTCGAGTCGCCAGCCCTCGGCCCCCTGCAGGCCGACGAAGATCTCGCCGTCCAGCACGATGCGGTGGGGGAGCTGGCGGCGGCAGGCGTCGACGACCTCGGGGAAGTAGCGGGTCAACGGCTTGGTGTTGCGGCTCGCCAGCTCGACCTCGTCGCCGTCCTTGAAGACCAGGCAGCGGAACCCGTCCCACTTCGGTTCTATTTGTACGTGAGGGAGCATGGCTATTGCCTTCTCTAGGGTCGTGGTCTTCGCCAGCATCGGACGGATTGGCGGCATCACCGGAAGGTCCACGTTGCCAACGATAGGGCGTCGCACGAGCAGCAGCCTGAGTCTGCTGAGGAAGCGTGGGGGACATGGGCGACGGCACCCCACCGGTCATCTGCCGCCAGGGCACTCCGTACAGCGACGGGTACGGGCGCTAGGACTCGCCCACTTGTGGTCACCGGTACGAGAAGACCAGCGCGGACCAGCCCGACAACGCCTACACGGTCACGGCGACGTCGTTCTGGGTCGTCGAGTGGGCCGGTGGCGGCATGACCGGAACCATGTCCTTCGACCTGGAGAACGTCACGCAGATCCGGATCGGGGAGCTCCAGGTCCTGAAGCAGTAGGGGAGGGGCCCATGTCTCGGTCGGTATCGCTGTACGAGGTTCTCGGTGTGGAGGCGTCTGCCTCGACCGAGGAGCTTCGTGCGGCGTACCGGCGTGCGGCGAGGGCTGTGCACCCGGATCGGGCCGAGGGGGCCGATCGGTCCTTCCTGATGGTGCAGGAGGCCGACGAGGTCCTCGGGGATCCGGACCGACGGCGGCGGTATGACCAGGATCTCGGCCGTGCGCAGACGGATCCCGCTGCAGCTGCCGGTGCTGGGGGACCGGAGCCAGCGTCAACGGCTGGGCCCACCCCATCGGCCACGCCGACGTCGACGCAGCCCGGGGCCACTGAAACGCCTCAGGAGCATCCTGGGCGTCCCGGAGGCCCGCTACGAGCCCCCGCGGTGCTCTTGGCGGCGTTCTGGGCGCTCCTGAGCGCGTTCCTGGTCTTCGAGTTCGCCACGATCGGCCGTGGAGCGTTGGTGATCGCCGGGACGTACGTTGCGATCGCGGGCACGATGCTCTGGACCGGGCGTGGCCGGCTCGACATGGTGGTGCGTGCCAGCTGGATCCTTGCCGGCGGGTGGGCGCTCATCGCGGCCATCAGCTGGGCCATGGGTCGCAACATGATCGTGGCCGTGGTGGTCGCCGGCGCGATCGCGGGTTGGGCGATCGTCACCGATGTTCTCGTGGGAACGCGGAAGCGGTCTGATCCGCACCCCGCGCACATAAGCGCAGCAGTTGATAGAGTGTGCGCTATGACCACCACGGCGCAAGATGTCTTCGCCCGACACTTCCCAGGGCTCACTCCCGAGGAGGTCGACGCCGAGCTGAGCCGCACTCCGGCGGCGGGTGCTACGCCGATCTCCTCGGCCGCGACGCACTACCTCGCCGGGCACGGCGGCGAGGAGGCGCGAGTCGCGCTCGAGGCGTACGACGAGGCCGCGGTTCAGCAGGACCGCGCAATCGTGGCGGCACAAACCCTGGATGAGCTGCTGCAGTCGAGCCTCACGCTCGAGGAGGCTGCGGGCCACATGATGATCTCCCGGTCGCGCGTCTCGCATCGAATCAGGGAGCAGAGCCTGTACGCCTTCACGGTCCAGGGCCGTCGATACGTTCCAGAGTGGCAGCTCATGACCGCAGCGACTGGTGCGCGGGGAGCCGAGCCGATCCCTGGGCTCGCACAGATCGTGCCCTTGGTCCCGCGCGACCTGCATCCGCTGGCAGTCCAGGCGTTCATGACTGGACCCTCCGAGGATCTCGACGACAGGTCCCCGGTCGAGTACCTGGTCTCCCACGGACCTCGAGAGGTCGTCGAAGATCTGCTGACCGCGTTGAGCCATTGGTGAGCTCGGCCTATCCCAAGCGTCCCGCTCGGCCAGCTGGGCCGCTCACGCGCCTGGACGGGGACGTCCTGGTCGAGCAGCCTGCCCTGTGGCGAATCCACCGCACGGTGGGCGAGCACGTATTGCCCTGGTCGGCCATGCGGCACTGGGGGCCGGCGGACACCATGCGGTTCGACCCGCACCCGCCCCCGCCGCAGGTGCACCCGGTCGTCGGAGTCACCTACACCGCGCTCGACGTCGCGACGGCGGTCACCGAGACCTTCCAGCAGCAGCGGGTCATCGACACCGCCGGCGGGCGACCCAAAGCGACGTCGTGGCGACCGACGCGACCACTGCGGCTACTGAACCTCACCGACGACTGGGCGCTGCGCAACGGCGCCTTGCACTCATTGGCCTCGGGTCCGCGCTCGACGTGCCGGACGTGGGCCCGCGAGATCGCACAGACCTGGCCCGAGGTCGACGGGCTGTGGAGCCAGAGCACCTTGACCGGCCGCACCAACGTGACGCTCTGGACGCCGGCAGCCGATGCCTTCCCGCCGAACCCGGACTTCTCCGAATACCTCGAAGCGGCCCCGATGTGGGCGGTCCTGCGTCAGATCACCCGGCGGTATCCCACCTTCGGCCTGATCTGAGCCCAAGACTCACAGTCAGACAAGTCGAGGTCTTCCAGGTGGCTGGCGTAGGAACCGCCATTCTCGGGAGACCTCGACGTCTACCCGGCAACCGGCCCCAGTCCGCTCGCTACACCGTCAACTGTGAAGAGCCAACAATCGTGATCGGCGGGCGCGTCAGTGTGGCCGCGGCTACGCCCCTCCGACGCGGCACCAACAGAACGAAGAAACACCCGCCTCCCATCCCCGGGAAGCGGGTGTTTCCAATCGTGCATTGACCCGTTGTAACGCGGAAAGGCAATCCGGTCTTTTAGGCCCCAGACCGCAGCGCATTCCGCGATGCCGGGCTCGTGGCCAGCGCGCTAGGAACGACGTTGCGAAGACGCCTGGGCGGCCTTGATCAAGTCAGGCATATTCGCGTCGCCTGCTGCAACCGTTCCGAAGTCAGGTATGACAACGATGGCGCTTTCAGCTCCCGCAGGTCCACCTGCCCGCCCCGCCAGCATGTACTGCTTACCGACTTCGAGCAGAGGGTCACCGTTGAATGTGTAGAGCGCATTCTCAGACTCGTCAAACCCGCCATCCTGATATACAAGGACTTCTGCACCTAGTGGTGCTCCGAAGGACTTGTCTACGCGCACGCGGAAGACGGTTCCCGGCAGCGAGGACCCTTCAGGCACCACGATTCCGAGATTCTCCAAAACAGTGCCCGAAAAGACCCTGTCGGACCATCTCATCATGGTGGCGACGTTAGAGAAGTCCTCGACCATTAGCTGGTCTACATCCCGAGTTTTCACTGCTTGTGGCGGGGACGAGCTCTCTGGTGCACTCGACGGCCGCGTCTCACTTACCGCGCATCCGGACGCAAGCAAGGTGAAGATTGCGGCGATGATCAACCGGCGCGTCACCACAGTGCCACGTAATCGTGGATGTCGTGCTGGCTGAGAGTGAGGTAAGAGGTTTTCGTCGCGTACATCATGGCGTCGTAGTACTGAATATTGCCGTGATCCCCGATCCCAAGCGTGTGCCCGAGCTCATGTGCAGCGACATGCCACCGTTCGTTCTGAGTGCTCTGGTCCATCAGGCAGACATTGAGTTCCACTTTGTCCGCGCCGATCTGCGGCGTCGCTCGACCGATCCATGAGGCGCTGCACATCCCGGAAACATCCGTCACATTCAGATCCTCGATCGTTGAGAACGAGTCGGGCTTGAAATCTGGGCCGCTGAGCCCGTTCCACTTTTCAATGCCAAAGCTCAAGGCGGAGTTGTATTTCGTGTTGTCCTGGTACCTGATCTCACCGTTGTCGACGCTGTTCCAACCACTGAAGTGATCGGCGTTGGCCGGCGCGGCAAGAGAAAGCGCGCTGGCAGCACCCAGCACGGCCGTCGCAAACACCTTCCTTCTGCCCATCTTCTTTCCTCTCCCCCGTGGCGGACCTTCCGCCCCGATATGCGAAACGTAGCGGATCTTTGTCGATGTGCATATAGGCGACCGTAGTGCCACCTACGGTTCACGCCGGATGATCCTTGCCCTGAGCGCCGAACCTCGAGAGACCGCGAGAACGCAGCGCAGGGGCTTGCCTTAGTAGGGTCATCAGTTTGACGGGTCGTCCGGGACGACACAAGATCGGAACCTACACCCAGCTTCTGCAGTCTCAGTTGTGCGACAATCAGCGATGTGCATCCCTCTCGGGTGGTAACCGTCTTACTGTGCGCTTGCGCGCTGCTCGGGCTTCACACGCCAGCGGCTTTAGCGTCGTGCGCAACAGATTCGCCAGGCCCTTCCCCGCATGCTTTCGTGGGAACAGTCGTTGCAACCAGCGAGGGTGGTCGCATCGCGGAGGTCGTCCAAGACGATGGCGTGACCGTGACTGTCGAAGGCACCGAGGCCGCGGGCTGGCTCTCAGACTCCTACAGTTCCATTGATCGACGCTACGCGTTGGGCGGCAGGTACGAGTTCCACCCGGTCAATGACGAGTCCCCATTCTCTGATAACGCCTGCACCGCAACCCACCAACTCAGCGGTCCTCCGCTCACCTCGACGGCCACGCAGAGTGGTGGGGGAGTTCTGCCGGCGTGGCTACCGGTGGATGAGCAAGCGGGTCCACTCGGCTACCTCATCTTCTTCGGCCCGATCGCTGTCGCCGCCATGCTCATGATCGTCGCGATGCGATCCGCGGCGCGCAAACGGCGCACCCCGTCGACCAGCTAGACGGTATGGAGTGACCTCTCAGGGCACCTGAGGGGTTGCGGGCCGGGGCCTCACTCACACATGTTTGTGGGTTACCGAGTAGGGGCTGCCTGCTCGGACCAGCTCAGGGCGCTACGCGACCGGATCGAGAACACCGGCGACGGGGAGGCGTGAGTCGCCCCTAGGTGGTCCATCGGCGCGAACTTGGACCCCCGTTGCTGAACGGTCGAGCCGAACCTTCTCGACGAGAACGAGTCCGTAGCCGAGTAGCCAACCTCGAGTCCGACGTCTCCACTCAGACTCGTGACCGCTTCATATCCAGCTCATCGCCATGCGATGACGACGAGTGACGAGTCCCAGATCCGCTCTCCCAGATCGACGTCGAAGTCCTTCATAACTGAGCGGCACGCATGCTACGAAGGTTCGTAGATCGGTCCGCCCGCTTGGGCGGGCCGAGCGTCATTTCAGGGGTCGTTGACGAACAGTGACGGGCGGTGACGAGGCCATCATGCACGGCGGAGTGAAGTTCTACCGCGGCTCGGCCGCCGCTGCCCGGTCTTACCTGGAGGCTGACCACTCTCGTGCCGATGACTACTACCTCGCTGAGGGTTCGGGCCTCGCCGAGCACCATGTCGCGACGGTCGGCGGCGATGTCACGGTGAGGTTGGAGCGTCGCCTGGACCTCAACGGTGACGGATATGAGCGCTGGGTCGCTGGCTACGACGTGGCCACGGGTTGGGCGAAGGGTCGGCTCCGGGATGACGAGCATGCCCTGCGGTTCGTCGAGGTCGTCGTCAACGGGCCGAAGACATGGTCGCTGGCGGCCGCCCTACATCCCGATATCGCGGAGGCGTACGACGCCGCCCAGTCCCGCGCGGCGAGCGAGATCATCGGCTGGGTCGCGGAGCACGCGACCACGCGCGTGGGTCCGCGGGGACGGCAGACCCAAGTCCCGGTGGAGAAGATCGAAGCCGCCGTCGTCCGGCACTACACCTCCCGTGCCGGTGACCCGCACCGCCACCTGCACCTCCAGATCAACACCCGCGTCTTCGCCGCCGGTGCCTGGCGCGGCCTGCACTCGGTCGGGGTCAGGGACTCAATCGAGGCCATCAACGGCATCGGTCACGCCGCGATCATGTGCGATCCCAAGTTCCGGGCAGGGCTTGCGGCTCGTGGCTACACCCTCGACGACGCCGGTGAAATCCGCGAGCTGGCCCGGTTCACGGGGCGATTCAGCGAACGCGCCACGCAGATCGCCCGCAACGTCGACCGCTACGAAGCCGAGTGGCGCGCAGCCCATCCGGGTCAGGAGCCCGGGCCGAAGCTGCGCCGGTCGTGGGACCGACGCGCGTGGGCCGACGCCCGACCGGACAAGGTTGTCCCTGCCGCGGGTGCCGACCTGGTGGCGCGGTGGAACGAGGAGCTGCACGACCTCGGCTTCCGCCAGCCTCATCAGGTGGTGGGTGTTCGGTCGACTCCGATCGGCGCCATCGACCGCGACGTCGCGGTTGAGGTGATCTTGTCCCGGCTCGGGGCGAAGCGGTCGGCATGGAATGCCGCCGACATCCGCGGCGAGACCGAGAAGCTGATCGCCTCGATCGGGATCGTCGCCGAGCGCGCGGCACGCACCGAGCTGACCGAGGACGTCACCGCCCGCGCCGTCGACCTCTGTCGTCCACTTCTGACCCGGGGTGATGTCCCTGAGCACTTCCGCGCGCTCACCTCCGAGAGGGTGCTCCAGGTTGAGGCCGACCTGAACCATCGCCTCGCGATCCGGGCCGAGCAACCCGTGACGCCCGCTCGTCGGGCCCGGATCCCCAGTCGCCTCATCGACCGGCTCGACGCTGGCCAGCGCCGTGCCGTGGCTGCGCTGGCCGGGCACGCGGGCCTTCTCGTGATCGAGGGCGCCGCCGGGACCGGTAAGACCACCACCCTCGCCGCAGCCCGTGCCGCACTCGATGCCCAAGACCGGCGGCTGGTCGTGGTCACCCCGACCCTCAAGGCGGCTCAGACCGCCCGGCAGCAGGTCGGGACTGACGCGTTCTCCGCAGCCTGGCTGGCCCACCAGCACGGCTACCTATGGGACGAGGACGGCCACTGGACCCACCACCCCACCGTACGGCAGCAGATCCCCGCCGAGGCCCGACTGCTGCCCGGTGACGTACTCCTCGTCGACGAGGCCGGGATGCTCGACCAGGACACCGCCCGGGCACTCCTCGCGATCGCGGACCACGCCGGTGCCGAGGTGGTGTTCCTCGGCGACCGTCACCAGCTCCCGGCCGTGGGGCGTGGGGGAGTGCTCGACCTCGCCGCCCGCTGGGCACCCGATCAAGCCCGGCTCGAGCTCGCTGCCGTGCACCGGTTCGCGGACCCGGTCTACGCCGGGCTCAGCCTTCTCATGCGCGTCGGTGAGCAAAGTGGTGAGGTGTTCGACCAGCTCGTCGAACGGGGACAGATCGCCCTCCATCCCACCGAGGTTGAACGCACGGCCGCCCTCGCGAGCGCCAGCGGTCTCGTCATCGCCGACACCCGCGACCAGGTCGCTGCGCTCAACGCCGTCGTCTGCGACCACCACGCCACTGGCGCAAGCGCTGGTGAGCGGTCTGGTGAGCCGGTCACGCGTGCTGGTGAGCGGATCGGGCTCGGGGACCGAGTCGCGACGCGTCGCAACGACCGCGACCTCGGCGTCGCGAACCGCGAGACCTGGGCCGTGGCCGGCATCGGCGAGGACGGCAGCTTGCTGGTGGCCGGACGGGCGGGGCAACGGCTCCTGCCCGCCGACTACGTCCGCGAGCATGTCGAACTGGCCTACGCCACCACCGTCCACGGCGCCCAAGGCGAGACTGTCGACCACGCACACTTCGTCTTCGGCGAAACCACCGGCGCAGCGGCGGCCTACGTCGCGATGACCCGCGGTCGCCACACCAACACCGCGCATCTGGTCGCCAAGGACCTCGACTCGGCCCGCAAGCAGTGGGTCGAGGTCTTCAGTCGCGACCGCGCCGACCTCGGCCCGGCTCACGCCGCCCAGACCGCGGCCGAGGACATCGAGCGTTACGGACCCCGTGCTCCCGGGCGTGCTCCAGGGCGCGGCACCTCGCTGCAGGCGGGAGCACTCCAGCAGCCACCACGACGGAGCCCCCGCCCACCCGAACCCCCGCCCGTCGGTGCTCCCGCCCCTGGCCCCGGGCCCGGCATCGGGTTCTGACACCACCGGTCAACCATCACGCTCGCGTCGTAGGTGGCCACGAGATTCCCCGGGCGTCATGTGTCCGATCTGAGCGAGTGCCGGTTGCTGTCACTGGTAGGAGGACCGGACGAGCCGGGCTCCACGGACGCCGAGGGGAACCCACCCGATGCCAGTCGTCAACCAGCGTTCCCGTCAGCGCTCCCCCGACCCGAAAACGGGGGGGACGCACCCCTTCAACCCTCGTCCCACGATGTGGACAACTTATGGGGGGACGCTGTCTGACCTGCGAAAACGCGACAGCCGCGGGAGCGTACCCCCTGCGTACCCCCTGCGGGGACCCCCTCAGGAGGACGTCTGGGGGTACGCCCCGGCGTCACTCTTCGACCAATGCTGCGCACCTGGTTGGCCAAGGAGGTCATCGCGATGAGCCCGATCCACATCCCACCCGAATGGGACGACAACGACGTCCTTTACTTCGAGGAGTTCTGCACCTTCGTTCGTACCCCGCAGCGCACTGCACGCGACTGGAAACGCCGAGGTATCGGACCCCGCTGGTGGCGCATCAACGGCAACGGCCGCCTTTACACCACCGTCGCCGAACTACGCCGCTTCCTCACAGCCGGCCGCCGGCCCGAGTCTGGGGATGAGTGACGCTGCCATGAAGCAGCGTCGCTGATCGAGCCCTGCCATGTCGACGACTCTCACCGCCGAACAGGACGCCCGAGCCATCCGTGCGCTCGCGGTGTTCAAGGCGAAGCGCGAGGCGTTGCGAGCAGGCCTGCCGCTCCAGCAGCTCGACGCCGCCGCCTGGGTTGTCGACGTCGACACCAGGGCCTGCGAGGTCGCTTGACCGCCGCTCGTCCCGGCCGTATCTGAGACAATGGGAAACAGAAAGGAGGTGGGTCGTGGTCTTCCAAGGTGAGGTGCTCTCCATCGGAGCGCTGCTCGAGCGCGCTCAGGCCGCCCCGGCCTACGAGCCGGCCCGTCATGTCGGTGTCCGGCACACCTCCGCTGACAACGCGCTGCGATGCGCCGAGTTGGTGACTACTGGCGAGTCGCTGGAGGCGTGCTGGCGCTTTGGCGTCCTCCAGACCCTCGACGACTACACCTCAACCCTGCGTCGAGGCGGCGCGGCCCTCGCCGCGCTGGTCTTCACCGCCGTCCCCGCGCCCACCGGATCCGACGAGGTCGACGCCGCCTTCGCTGCCCTGGCAGACCACCTGGCCGAGCGTGACGGTTGGCCCGTGCCCGGGTGGGCGCTAGACCCGGCCCGGCGGGCCGACGGCTGGTACCCCGCAGTGCCGGACGCGTGGAGGGCCGAGGCCGAGCGCGACAGTCCCCGCGCCTTCGCGCAGCGCGGCATCTTCATCACCGCACGGTCCCTGAACCGGGCATGAGCAGCGCGGCGCGACAACTCGACGCAGAGCAGGTCCTGGGCCTGCTCCACGAACTGTCGGAGCGTCTGGCGGCCGGTGGCGTGCAGGCACAGCTCTTCGTCGTCGGAGGGGCGGCCATGGCACTGGTATACGACCAGGGCCGTCTCACCCGCGACGTGGATGCCCTATTTGTCCCTGCGCCTGAGGTGCGGGCCGCTGCTGGAGAGATCAGCGCCGCCCACGGCCTGGAGCCGGATTGGCTCAACGACGCCGCCAAGGGCTTCCTCCCGGGCTCCGACGAGCACCCGCAAACCGTGTTCGAGTCCGAGTCGCTGCTGGTGCAAGTCGCCTCCCCGGAGTATCTGCTGGCGATGAAGCTCCATGCCTCCCGCGACGAGCGAGACCTTGACGATGCCGCGACCCTGTTCAACCGACTCGGTTACACCACGGCTCAGGAGGCAGTCGACCTGCTGAGCCACACCTATCCGCCAGGGCAACTGCTTCCGCGCCACTTCTACATCACCGAAGACGTCGCCCACCGGGCCGCCGCGAGGAGAACGATGCACGGCGCTGGAGTTGAGGCCGAGACGCCGGAGACTGGCGCTGAGCGACTGCGCCGCGCCATCGAGTACGAGAAGAGGCAAGATCCGGGCAGTGGCCGCGCCCGCCTCAGTCCGCCCGGGGCCCCGACGTCGCGGCCTAGTGAGCCGCCGATGAGCTCGCGGCCGACTGAGCCACCCAGCATCGGCTTCTAACACCTCGGCCTCGCTACAGCAGCTCGACTCGAACGCTTGGGTTGTCGACGTAGATGCGGGTGATGCCGAAGTCGCGTAGCAGTGTCTTCCGAAGCTCGGCCGGGACCTCCTCGTCGCTCAACCCGTCGACCAGCTCGGCGAACCTGTCGGCCACGGTCCCGGTGAACGGCACCACCTCGACCCTGCCAGCCTGGTCCAGCTCCTCAAGCGTGGTCCGAGCCTCGGAAATGGTCGCCTCCGTCTCGGCCTTGACAGCCGCGACGTCGTCGTCATCGAGCAGCCCCTTGACCGCGAGCCGCTTGCCGTTGGCCCACTCCGCCTCAGCCTCCCTGATGCGGGCCTGGAGGCGGTCGCGCTTCTTCTCCGCGACCGCGTCAGCAGCGACGCCGCGCGTCACGTGCACCTCGACGGTCTTCCCGCCGCGGATCGGTTGCGAAGCGATGCCCCTGATGATGTTGTCGGCGAGGATCGTGTTGACCTTCTCGCAAGGGCTGTATCCGGCGCGCGGGATCATGCCCGGGCGCTTGCCGGGGCAATAGAACCGGATGCGCACGGTCGTGTGGCTGCGAGGGTTGTCGATCCGCGTGTACATCCGGTGCCCGCACCGCCCGCAAAACACGATCCCGTCCAGCACGTTCTCCGGGGTGGCCTTCTTGTCCCTGTTCTTCTGGCCGCGCGCCGAGAGCCGCCGCGCGTTGACCCGATCCCACAGCTCATGGTCGACGATCGCCCCCAATGGGGACTCACGGGTCACCCGGCCAGGGTCATCTTCGCCCCGCTGTTCCAGATACGGCTTGCCGTTCTCATCCCGCAGCACCTGCTGGCGTCCCCAGGTCAACTCGCCCTTGTAGAACGGGTTGTCCAGAATCCCGGCGATCGAGTTCGGCGGCCACGCATCCTTGCCTGTCTTGGTCGGCACCCCTTCTCGCGTCAGCCGACGCGCGATCTCCTCCACCGACAGTCCCTCATCGGCCCAGGTGAACATCTGGACCAACCACGGGTACTCCTCGGGATGCAGCTCGGGCACGCCCGAGCGGACCTTGCGGCCATTGACGAACGCCGGCATCCCGGACGGCAACTCCACGCCCTCGATGACCAGCGGCTTCATGCGCACCCCGTACGGCGGGCGCATCGCCACCGTCGACCCGGCAACCACCTTGGCCCGCAGGTTCCTGCGGGTACGTCGCCGGACTTTCAACACCTCGCCCTTGGCGTTGACCGCGCGCACGTCCGCGTCGTACATCGCGTCCTCGTCGTGCGGGTCGATGAGTCCGATGTCCTCGGTTACCAGCGTGATCCCGAGACGCTTGCACAACGACGTGATCTTCTGGCGCTGACCCACGCCGGCCGTGATCCGCTCCAGCTCGTTGACCACCAGGAACCGCACGTCGCGGTGGGTCTCCAGATGGTCGAACATCTCCTGGAGACCCGGCCGGTCGGCCAGCGTCCGGGAGACACCCTCGTCTGTGAACGTCTCCAGCAACGAGACGCCGTGATCGGCCGCGGTCATCTCGTTGATAGCCCGTTGTTCAGTCGTCGAGCCCTGCTCCTCGGTCGAGTACCGCGTGTAGCCCACACCCAGCCGCGACGTAGTGCTTGCAGGGGCTCGTAGAGCGCTCATAGACTGAGGATAGACGAATTACGTACAAAAAACTCAGAAGTCGTCCCACTTGGGCTCGAAGCTCAGGCCCCCGTGCTTGGCCGGGTCCGGCACGCCGCTGACGCTCTTGGCGAGCATCGGCTGCACGGGCGGCATCACGGGGAGGTCCACGCGATCGAGCCTAGTCCGCTTCGTCGTGCGGAGCGCCTAGTCCTCGCCGCGCAGGGTGAACGACCGCAGCCGGTCTCCGGCGAACCAGACGCCGACCACCGTCACCACGAGGCTGGCGATGATCGCGTAGCCCAGGTTGGCCGGGTCGGGCAGCTGGTCGGAGATCTCGTGGCCCACCCGCAGGCCCCACTGGCCGATGCTGAGCCAGGCGATGCCGGTGAAGAGGTTGCCCAGCAGGCTCTCCCAGATCAGCACGAACATCAGCGACGCGATGACCGCGTGCCGGGTGACCGAGGAGATGGCCAGGAACAGGGCGGAGTACGTCGTGCCGGCCACGACGGCGCCGACGAAGAGCGCCAGCGCCCGGGTGCTGTCGCCGGTGACGAGGGCGGCCACGTAGATCGGCAGGGCACCCGCCGTCAGCGTCGCGCCCAGCGCCACGAGCCACTTGCTGATCGCGATGCCGTAGCGGCTGACCGGCTTGGCGAGCAGGTAGACGATCGAGCCGTCGTCGACCTCGGGACCGAGGACCGACGAGGCGGCGAGGATCGCCACCAGCGGCAGGACGAGCGGGTAGCCGAGGCTGGGCAGGATGTCGAAGGCCGCGTCGCCGTCGGTCAGCACGGTGACCAGCACGACCAGCGCGATCAGCAGGACCGGGAAGGCGAGCAGCAGCCAGAACCGGCGTCGGCCCAGCAGTGCCTGGAGGGCCAGCTTGGCAATCGTCACGTTGATCATCGGGCCACCAGGTAGGCGAAGACGCTCTCCAGCGACTCGTCGCTGGGGGAGAGCTCGAAAATGGTCACGTCGTGCTGCCTGGCCAGGCCGGGCAGGCCCCTGGCGAAGCTGCCCAGGTCGTCGACCTGGACGTCGAGGTGCTCACCACGCAGGCTCACCGCCCGCACCGACGGCTGCGCCATCAGGACGGCGGCGAGGGCGCGGTTGTCGCTGGACTGGAGTGCGTAGCGCACCGGCCGGTCGGTCATCAGGCGACGGATCGCGCCGAAGTCGCCGGACGCGGCGTGCCGCCCGGAGACGACCACCTCGATGTGGCGGGCAAGCCGCTCGACCTCCTCGAGGATGTGCGAGCTGAAGAGCACGGTCCGGCCCTCGTCGCCGAGGCGGCGCAGCAGGTCCATCAGGTGCATCCGCTGGCGGGGGTCGACGCCGTTGAAGGGCTCGTCGAGCAGCAGCACCGACGGCTCGTGGACCAGGGCGGCGGCGATCTTCACCCGCTGCCGCATGCCCTTGGAGTAGGTGTCGAGGAGGCGCGCGGCCGGCTCGACCATGTCGACGACCTCGAGGATCCGCTCGGTGGCAACGGCGGCGTCGGGCATCCGGTGGAGGTCGGCGTTGGCTCGGACGAACTGGCGTCCGGTGAGGTAGCCGAAGCTCAGCTCGCGCTCGGGCACCAGCCCGATCTGCTCGTAGATCTCGGTGTTGCGCCAGACCGGCGTGCCGTCCAGCGTCACGTGACCCGCGGACGGCGCCAGGAAGCCGGCCATCATCGCCAGCAGTGTCGTCTTGCCGGCGCCGTTGGGACCGAGCAGGCCGGTGACGCCGGGTCCGATGGTGAGCGAGACGTCGTTGACCGCCACGACGTTGCCGAACCAGCGCGAGGCCGAGTCGAGGACCAGGTTGCTCATCGCGAGCCCACCTTCCGGAAGCGGGCGACCAGCGCTAGGAGGCAGGCCCCGACGAGCAGCAGCGCGACCAGGACGTACGCCAGCGGCCACGCACCGTCGACGGGTGCGAAGGTGACGACGCCCGCATCCCAGGCGTTGGCCAGGCCGGTGTAGAGCGACCACGGTGAGAAGAGGCCGGCCGCGGTCGACACGGAGTCGGAGTCCTGCTCGTGGGCGATGGCCTGGACCGCTGTGACGACGCCGGTGAGCACGATGAGCGCCATCACCGAGCCGACCACGGCGAAGCCGCGCCGCAGGGACACCGAGGAGATCAGGCCGGTGATCCCCGCGACGAGGAGGGCCAGCAGTGTCTGCAGGGCGACGGCCTTGAGGAGCGCGCTGGTCTGGTCGCTCTTGTCGAGGCCCGCGAGCATCGCGCCGATGAAGAGCAGGATGGTCGGCACGGCCATGAACAGCCAGACCGCCACGCTCAGCGACAGCCACCTCATCAGCGCGAAGACCGGCGCGGACAGGGGCCGAGCGAGGTAGAGCACGATCGAGCGGTGGCGCAGGTCGCGGGAGAACAGCACCGGTGCCTGTGCCGCGGCGAAGAGGCTGACGAGCAGCTGGGTCTGGTTGGTGTAGTCGGCGTAGGAGACCGGCAGCGACCTCAACCCCGTCAGCACCACGACGCCGACGACGATCAGCGCCGGCAGCAGCGACATGGCCAGAAGGAGGAAGGGCATCACCTTCGACTTGCCCGAGCGACCGAGGCCGTAGGCGTGGCGCAGGCCCGTGACGAAGAGGTTCCGGGCGATCGCCGGGGTGCCCTCGCGCAGGCCGTCGTAGTGGCGGTAGCCGAGGTCGTGGATCACGCCGGGGCGGCTCGTGTCAGACACGCGCATCTCCGTCCAGGAAGACGTCCTCGAGGTGACGGCGGTCGGGCTGGAGACGCATCAGGCCCAGGCCCAGCTCGGCGGCGACGTCGCGGATCACGTCGTGGGCGAGGCCCTCGGCGGCGAGCTCCGGCGGCGGCGGGTCGATCGCGACCATCGCGCCGCGGGGCCGGCAGGCGAGACCGCGCTGGGCGAGGGCCTCGCCGAGCCGGTCGCGCTCGCTCTCGCTGCCGATCACCTCGACCAGGAGGCTCCCGGTGCGCTCGAGGAACTCGCCGGTGGCGCTGGAGCGCAGCAGGTGGCCGCCGTCGAGCACGATGACGTGGTCGCTGACCTGCTCGAGCTCCCCGAGCAGGTGCGAGGTGACGAGGACGGCGATGCCGAAGTCGCTGCCGATGCGCTCCACCAGCCGCAGCATGTCGTTGCGGGCGGCGGGGTCGAGCCCGTTGGTCGGCTCGTCGAGGAAGACGAGCTGCGGGTCGTGGACGAGCGCCTGGGCGAGCTTGGCACGCTGCTTCATCCCGGTGGAGTAGCCGCCCATCGGGCGGTAGCGCTCCTCGTCGAGACCGACGTGGCGCAGCACGTCGGCCGACCGTTCGCGGGCCGCCGAGGCGCCGAGTCCGGACATCCGGGCCATGTGGACCACGAAGTCGCTCGCGCTCACGTCGGGAGGCAGGCAGTCGTGCTCCGGCATGTAGCCGACGAGGCGCCGGATCTCCTGGCTCTCGTGCTCGATGTCGTGGCCCAGCACGCGGGCGTGCCCACCGGTCGGCTCGAGCAGGCCCAGCAGGATCTTGATCAGCGTGGACTTGCCGGCGCCGTTGGCGCCGACGAGTCCCGTCACACCTGCGCCGACGTCGACCGTGAGGTCGGTCAGCGCATGGACGCTCCCGTAGTGCTTCGTCAGGCCTGCCGTCGTGATGACCGGGCGACCGGTGATTTCCCCCGTCACGACAGCCACGCTAGCGGTCGGCACGGTCCGGGGGCATCAGGGATCGCCCTGACCTCGGCGGAGACGCCCGGACGTCATGGGAAGTCGCGGTTCGAACCACCGATTCCCATGACGTCCGGGCCGCCGCCCTAGGATTGGCCCCACAATCCCCGGTTGGTCTGCCGGCAGGGCCCGCCTGACTTTGAATCAGGACTAGCGACGATGGTTCGACTCCATCCCGGGGAGCAGGTGCGGTCGCGCGCGGTAGCGTCCCGGTCGTGGCCACTTCCCTGATCCCGACGCTGGCCTGGTGTGCCCTCGTCGTGGTCTTCGCGGCGCTGGCCAACGTCTGGAACGCCCACGACCCGGGCTGGTACGCCGCGCTCCGGACCCCGTCGTTCCAACCGCCCGACGTGGCCTTCGGCGTGATGTGGCCGCTGAACTTCGCGTTGTTGCTCCTGGTGGGCCTCACCTCGATCCGCACGGCTCCCGCCGACGTGGCCTGGTCGGCCACCGGCGTGCTGGCGGTCTCGGTGGTGCTGGCACTCGGATGGGCATGGCTCTTCTACCTCCCCCACCAGGTAGGAGCGGCCACCGTGTGCCTCGGCGCCGCGACGGCCCTGACCTGGGTCCTGCTGGTCGTCGTCGCGCGGCACGAGACCTGGGCCGGCCTGCTCCTGGCGCCCTATGCGCTCTGGCTCTCGGTCGCGACCGCACTGTCCGTGGCGTATGCCCGGCTGAACTGACGTGAGCGCCTGCTGAGCCGCCCCATCGCAGCTGGGGACCTACGTCTCGGCCGAGCCGATCCGGTCGAGGAAGGCGCGGTAGTCCTCGGCGCTGCGCCGCGGCGCCTCCAGCATCGGCATGTGACCGAGGTCGGCGTAGGTCACGGTGCGCGCTCCCCGGATGCCGTCGGCCCACACCCGCGCCGTGCTGGGGTGGACGAGCCGGTCCCGCTCGCCCCACATGACCAGCGTCGGCGCGGTGATCTCGCCGAGGCGGGCGTCGAGCGTGGCGACGTCGAAGAAGTCCGCGAAGATCTCGGCGAGCGCCTCGCGCCGGGCCACGTAGTCGGCGGCGACGGCCGAGCGCAGGAAGCCCGGGAGGAACGGCGGGCGCGCCATCGTCATCGCATAGAACGCCGGGAAGTCGGCCACGTCGTCGAGCAGGAACGGGTTGCGGCCCTGGCGGATCAGCTCCTCGGACTCGCTCGGCTCGGGCGAGGCGACACCGACCGCGTCGCTGAGCAGCAGCGACCGGACCCGGTCCGGGTGGTCGACGGCGAGCGTGGCCGCGACGAAGCCGCCCATCGAGTTGCCGGCCAGGTGCGCACGATCGATCCCGAGGCGATCCAGGACGGCGACGACCCGGGCCGCCTGGGCGGGCGCGGAGTGGCCGGTGCCACTGGTGAACCCGGACGCCCCGTGACCGGCGAGATCGGGCACCAGCACGCGGTGGTCCCGCACCAGACGCTTGGCGAAGCGCATCCACACGACATGGTCGGCGGAGTAGCCGTGCAGCAGGACCACCACGGGTCCGTCGGCCGGTCCGGCCTCGAGGATCGAAAGGGTCGTGTCGCCGGCGTCGACGAGGCGCGTGCGCAGGCCGTACGCCCGGGCCTCGGCGCTCGTCGCGGCGGCATAGATCCGCGCCGCGAGCGCCGTACGCCGGCTCATCTGCCGGCCCGCGACCGCACGACGCCCGTGATCAGCCGCTGGTAGCCGGTGGGCGCGATGCGCACCATCGCGTCGAGGACCCGGGCATCCGGTCCGATGAGCGCCCGCCGCTTGTTCTTCTGCACGGCCCCCACGATGACGTCGGCCGCCCTGGCGGGCGTGGTGATGAAGGCCTTCTCGAACTCCCTGCTCGCGGCGTCGGACGGCTTGCCGGTCGCGGTGGCGACGCTCGGGTCCATCCGGGCGGCGCGGGCGATGTTGGTCTTGATCCCGCCGGGGTGGACGCACGTGGCGGAGACGCACGAGCCGGTCAGCTCGAGGTCCTGACGCAACGACTCGGTGAAGCCGCGCACCGCGTACTTGCTGGCGTTGTAGCCGCTCATCAGCGGCTGCGCGGTGAGTCCGAAGACGCTGGAGATGTTGACGACGTGGCCCTCACCGGACGCCTCGAGGTGGGGCAGGAACGCCTTGGTGCCGTGGACGACACCCCAGAAGTTCACCCCCATGATCCATCGGTAGTCGTCGGTGGAGATCGAGGCGACGGTGCCCGAGAGTGCGACGCCGGCGTTGTTGAACACCAGGTTGGCGCGGCCGTGGTCGGTCACGACGGTGTCCGCCCAGGTGAGCACCGCGGCCTCGTCGGCCACGTCCACCACGTGGGTGGTGACGGCACGGGCTCGTCCGGTGAGCAGGCGTTCGGTCTCGGTCAGGCCCGTGGGGTCGACGTCGGAGAGCGCCAGCCGGCACCCGGCGTCGGCCAGGCGCAGCGCCAGCGCGCGGCCGATGCCGGACCCCGCTCCGGTGACCGCGGCGACCTTGTCGTGCAGGTCCTTCATGCGCATGTCCTCTCGTGAGGGGTCATTCGACCACAGCGCGCGACCCGGAATCGGACGGTGACAGACTGCGCCCATGGACAACCTCACCGTCATCGTCCTCGCCGCCGGGGGCGGCACCCGCATGAAGTCGAAGACCATGAAGGTGCTGCACCCGATCGCCGGGCGCTCCATGATCGGACACGTGCTCCGTGCCGTGCAGGCCGTCGAGCCGACCAGTGTCGTCGCGGTCGTCGGACACCAGCGCGAGCAGGTGGGTCCGCACATCACGGCGCTGCTGCCGACCGCCGTCCTGGCCGTCCAGGAGACACAGGAGGGCACCGGGCACGCCGTACGCATCGCGATGGAGGCCTCGGGCACCACCAGCGGCACCGTGATCGTCGCCGCCGGCGACACCCCCCTGCTCGAGGGGGAATCGCTGCGCGCGTTCGCGATCGAGCACGAGGCCGCCCAGCGCGCGGTGAGCATCCTGAGCGGCCGGGTGCCCCGTCCGTTCGGCTACGGCCGCATCGTCCGCAACCACGAGGGCGACGTCGAAGCGATCGTGGAGGAGAAGGAGGCGACCCCGGAGCAGCGGGAGATCGACGAGATCAACTCCGGGATCCTGGCCTTCGACGCGGAGTTCCTCGTCTCGGCGCTGCAGCGGATCACCAACGACAACGCCAAGGGCGAGTACTACCTCACCGACGCGGTGGGCCTGGCCCGCCAGGACGGCCTCACGGTCGGCGCCCACCTCATCGACGACGTCGCCCAGACCGAGGGTGCCAACGACCGCGCCCAGCTCGCCGACCTCGGCCGGGAGCTCAACCGACGCATCGTGACCCGCTGGATGAAGGCGGGCGTCACCGTCATGGACCCGGCCACGACGTGGATCGAGGCCGACGTGGTCCTCGAGCAGGACGTGACGATCCTGCCCGGCACCCACCTCCTCGGCGCAACCGTGGTCCGCGAGGACGCCGTGGTCGGTCCCGACACCACGCTCAAGGACTGCGAGATCGGCGCCGGCGCCCGCGTCGTGCGCACGCACGGGGAGCTCGCCGTGATCGGGGACGGGGCCTCGGTGGGCCCGTTCGCCTACCTGCGTCCCGGCACCCAGCTCGGCGCCGGCGGCAAGATCGGCACCTTCGTGGAGACCAAGAACTCCCGGATCGGCGACGGTGCCAAGGTCCCGCACCTGTCCTACGTCGGCGACGCCGAGATCGGTGCGGGCACCAACATCGGTGCCGGCACGATCTTCGCCAACTACGACGGCGTGGCCAAGCACCGCACGGTCATCGGCCGCTATGCCAAGACGGGCTCCAACAACACCTTCGTGGCTCCGGTCTCGGTGGGTGACGGCGCGGGCACCGCCGGTGGCACCGTCGTACGCCGCAACGTGCCGGCCGGAGCGCTGGCCGTGAGCAGCAACCCGCAGCGCAACCTGGAGGGGTGGACGGAGGCCAAGCGGACCGGTACGCCCCAGGCCGAGGCCGCGAGAGCGGCGCGCGAACGGCAGGAGGAGTCCGACGGGTGACCCCGGGGTTGGGGATGGGCCCGCCGGTGGGTGAGAATCCTGACCAGCACCTCCGAACGAGCCACCACCGAGGCTGACCAGCACCAGCGAGGAGTCGCGTCGCGTGACCGGAATGAAGCGGACCACCGAAAAGAACCTGATGGTCTTCAGTGGCCGGGCGCACCCCGACCTCTCGCAGGAGGTCGTCGACCTCCTCGAGTGCGGGCTCGTGCCGCAGAAGGCCTACGAGTTCGCCAACGGCGAGCTCTACGTCCGCTTCGAGGAGTCGGTGCGTGGGTGCGACGCCTTCGTGATCCAGAGCCACACGGCTCCGATCAACGAGTGGATCATGGAGCACCTGATCATGGTCGACGCCCTCAAGCGGGCCTCGGCGAAGCGGATCACCGTGGTCATGCCCTTCTACGGCTACGCGCGCCAGGACAAGAAGCACCGCGGCCGCGAGCCGATCTCGGCGCGCCTGATGGCCGACCTCTTCAAGACCGCCGGCGCCGACCGGCTCATCACCGTCGACCTGCACGCCGACCAGATCCAGGGCTTCTTCGACGGTCCCGTCGACCACCTGATGGCGCTGCCGATCCT
>JBBSOR010000002.1:0-83101 GCA_038259535.1 Propionibacteriales bacterium
CGGCGACATCGAGGACCTGTGGATCGAGCTGCGCGACACCGCACGCGACCTCGGCCATGCCTGGCCCGACGGGCGCTCGCCGCGGCGTGCTGGTGAGTGGCTGGGCCGGCTCCTCGCCGTGCCGACCGCGGGTGCCGACCGACCCGACCGCCCGCGACGCGGGCGGGACCAGGCGCCGGAGGCGGCCCACGCCCTCGACCGACTGGTGGTGGCCCTCGAGCACAGCCGCTACGCCCGCGACCCGGAGACCTTCACCGCCGATCGGTTCGGCGAGGACCTCGCCCTGGTGGGGGAGTCACTGGCCGCCGGCGTCACGCCTCGCGACGTACGCCGGGCCACCTGGTGGCCGGCCTCGGTCACGGGCCGCCGCACGGCGTGGCGCCTGCGCCCGCAGTCCCGCGCCAGCCAGGTGCCGGTGGACCACGAGAGCACCCGGTCGGTGGACGAGCTCATCGGCTGAGCCGACCGGGCACGTAGTTCCCGTAGGAACACGTGAGCGGGCACATAGTTCCCGTCGCGCGTCAGTGCACCGGACTTTCACGCCCGGTCGACGAGCAGGACGGCACTGATGTGCCCGGTCGAGGGTGGGGCTCAGGTCAGAGACCGCGTTCGCGGCGGCGACGCCACCGCTCCTCCATGCGCTCCATGAACGGGCTGCCCGAACGCTGGCGGCCCGGACGGTGCGCGCGACCGCCGTCGACGACGCCGAAACCGGTGCGGCTGGTGGCACGCACCTTCGGGGTGGCGACGCCGGGCGACCGGGCGGACGTCAGGGCCAGGATGGCGCCGCCGAGCATGACCACGAAGCCGAGGACACCGACGACGGTCTGGACCAGGGTGTTGACGTCGAGGAGCACGGCGAGGATCAGCAGGCCGATGCCGGCCACGAGGACCACGCCGCCCACGACCATGCGGCGGCGGGCGGTGCGTTGGAAGGACGTGCCGCGCAGGGTGGAGGCGAACTTGGGGTCCTCTTCGACGAGGGCGCGCTCCATCTGCTCGAGCAGTCGCAGTTCTTCCTCGGAGAGCTCCACGGTTCCTCCTCACCTTCTTGCGGCCAAGTCTAGGCACGCTCGTGCACCTACGGTAGGCGTCCCCTGAAAATTCACCCACGTGCGCGCGGGAGAGCGGCGTCCACGGTGCCGGTCCGGACCGCGTCGCGGCCCCTCAGACCAGGCTCGCCGGTCGGACTGCCGCGGCCCCGAAACGACGTGTCGCCCGGTCCACTGCGCGGTCGGCCTCGGCCCAGCCGCGCTCCGGCTCCCCCAGCACCAGCTGGCGTTGCACCGTGGCGCGCGGCACCAGTCCCTCCACCCGTAGGCCGACCAGCCGCAGGCGGGCCCGCTGCAGCCCGAGCGCGTCGAAGAGGCGGGTGAGGACCCGGTGGATCTCGACCGTGACGTCGGTGGCCTCGGGCATGGTGCGCGAGCGCGTGATGGTGGTGAAGTCGGCGAAGCGGACCTTGAGGGTGATCGTGCGACCGGCGACGCCGGCCGAGCGCATCCGCCCGGCCACTCGGGCGGCCAGGCGCAGCAGCTCGCGCACGATGGCGTCGCGGTCGTCGGTGTCGCGCGCGAACGTCTCGTCGGCACCCATCGAACGCTCGGGCTCGTGCGGTCCGGCCTGCGGGACCAGCTCGTCGCGATCGGTGCCCCACGCCAGGTGGTGGAGCTCGCGACCGAGATGGCCGCCGAGGGCCCGCTGGAGGGTGCGGAGCGGGGTGTGCGCCAGGTCGCCGACCGTGAGCAGGCCGAACCGGTGCAGCAGCGCCTGGGTCTTCTCCCCCACGCCGTAGAGCTCGCCGACGTCGAGGGGGTGCAGGAAGGCGGTCACGCCGGACGGGGGCACGACGATCACGCCGTCCGGCTTGGCCCGCCTGCTCGCCAGCTTGGCGACCGACACCGACGCCGCGACACCGACCGAGCAGGTGATGCCCTGCTCGTCGTGGATGGTGGAACGCAGGCGCTCGGCGATGCGCTCGGGTGGCCCGAGACGCCGCGTCGAACCGCGCACGTCGAGGAACGCCTCGTCCAGCGACACCGCCTCCACGACGGGGGTGACCTCGCGGAAGGTCTCCATCACCGAGGCGGAGACGCTCGTGAACGTGGCGTAGTCGGGCTCGATCACCACCACGTGGGGGCACATCCGGCGGACCCGGGTCATCGGCAGGGCGGAGCGGACGCCGTAGCGGCGGGCGACGTAGTTGGCGGCGAGCACGACACCGCGACCGCTGCCGCCCACCACCACCGGCTGGTCGACCAGGTCGGGACGCTCGCGCAATGCCACGGACGCATAGAACGCATCCATGTCGACGTGGAGGATCGGGGTGTCGGTCACCGGGCACCTCCGCCGCTCGGCGACGCAGCGCTCGGCGGCGCAGCGCTCAGGCCGGGCGGCCGGGCGGCCGGGCTGTCAGCGGCTGGCGATGACGTGCAGCTGAGCCGCGAGCGGGAGGTACTCGGGGCGCGTGGCGACGGCCTGCTCGAGCTCGACCAGGGCCGCAGTGGCCCCGGGCTCGAGGTCGAGGAGGCTGCCGGGCACCAGGTCGGCAAAGACGCGCACGGCCTGGACCGACGCCGGTCGCAGCCCGGCGGCGGCGAGGAGATCGACGACCTCGTCGTGGGTGAAACGGCGCCCACCCCGTCCGGCGGAGGTCGTCGTCGAGTCGCCGTCGAGCAGCTCGCGGGCGGCCTGGAAGTGGCCGGCCATGGCGCGCGCCACGACGGCCGCGTGGCGCTGGGCGACCAGCAGGCTGAGGTGTCCGCCGGGGCGCAGCACGCCGGCGATGGCGCCGAGGGAGGCGGCAGGGTCCTCGACCATCTCCAGGACGCCGTGGCAGAGCACCAGGTCGGCCTCCTCGACCAGGCTCGCCAGGTCGGAGAGGTCGCCCTGCTGGCCGGTGACCCGGTCGGCGACCCCGCGCTCGCGGGCGCGACGGTCGAGGGAGGCGAGGGCGTCGGGGCTGGGATCGATGACCCGGACAGAGTGGCCGAGCTCGGCCAACGGCACCGCGAAGCCGCCGGTGCCACCGCCGATGTCGACGATGCGGGCCTGGTGCCCCCCCTGCTGCTCCGGGTGGGCGTCGTCACCCGCCAGCACCCGGCGTACGCCGTCCCAGACCACACCGGTGCGGACGGACTGGCGACGGTCGCTGGCAGAGGGCTGCGGCATGGGGACAACCCTAGTGGGAGGGACGGGAGGCAGATCGTCATCCCGGGCTACCGGGGCTGCGGTGCCAGAGGTTTCGGGAGAGTCCTGTCGTGGAGGTGGCGGGGTCCCCGGCCGGGGCGATGTCGGAGTAGGGGGACATCTGGAATCCGCTCGTGTGGAGCAGCACCCGGCGCGGGCCCGGCGCGTCGCCGGCCGAGCCCGGGGCCTCGGGCACGCGGGCCAACTCGGCGCGCACCAGCTCCAGTCCCTCCTCGGCGGTGCGGCCGCGCTGCCACAGCTCGTGGAGCGCCGGCAGCTCCCAGGCGCCGGTGGCGCGCAGCGAGACACCGCGGCGTCCCGTGCGACGCAGCTCGCCCCGCACCAGCAGCAGCCACGAGGAGAAGACCGCCGCGGCATAGGGGCCCTGGGCGTCCTCGAAGAAGGTCGCGTCGACCGGGCCGGTGCCGTCGTCGAGGGTGAGGAACACCACCCGGCGACCGGACTTGATCGGCGGGGTCTGGGTGGCGACCTTGACCCCCGCGACGACCAGCTCGGCGCGGCTGCGGCGACGGAGCAGGTCGCGACTGCGGGTCACCCCGAGGGCATCGAGGAAGGGGGCGTAGGCGGTGACGGCGTGCTGGCTGACGTCGAGGCCGAGGATCTCCAGCTCGGCGCGCATCCGCTCCAGGGTGCTCATCTCGGGCAGCCCCGTGGGCCGCTCCCCCGGCTCACCGGGCTCGTCGCCCAGGTGGAGCGTGAGCTGCACCGAGTCCGTCGGGCTCACCGCACGCACGGCTCGCGACTGCGCCGCGGCCCTGGCCCAGACGCCCCCGTCCGCCAGTGCGTGTCGCTCGGTCGACGCCGCGTCCTCGCGGACCGTCGGGTCGGAGCTGTTGCGGTCGGCCGCCGCGACGGCGGCGACGGCGGCCGGCAGCGGCGTGCGGCGGCTCGACAGCCCTCGACCCCTCGCTCGCGAGGCCCGGTCGAGCGCCCGGGCGTGCAGGTCGAGCTCGGCCACCTGAAGCAGCAGGTCGCGCCGCGTCACGCGACCGCGCCGGGTCACCGACTGGTCCCCCGACCCGATGCCGTAGACCGTGTCGAAACCGCCGGCCAGCACCAGTCGCTCGAGGATCGGCCGCGAGACGTGGGCGCGGTGGAAGAAGTCGGACAGCGAGACGTAGGGGGCGCCCTCGCGAGCCTCGACGATGCGCGTGACCTCGGCACCGCTGATGCCCTTGACGTCGGTGAGCGAGAGCCGTATCGCGTGCTCGGTCTCGCGGTCACCCCGCTCGACGACGTAGGCGCACGCACTGGCATTGACGTCGAGACCGAGCACTCCCACCCCGCACTGTCGGGCGTCGTCGAGGATCAGCCGCTTGGGATACATGCCGGGGTCGTGGGTCAGCACGCCGGCCAGGAAGTGGGCCGGCCAGTGCGCCTTGAGCCAGGCCGACTGGTAGGTCGGGAGCGCGAACGCGGCGGCGTGGGCCTTGCAGAAGCCGAACGAGGCGAAGGCCTCGAGCACCGTCCAGATCTGCTCGACCAGCGGGAGGTCGTAGCCCTGGCCCAGGGCTCGGGGGAAGAACCAGGCCCTGGTCTCGGACATGCCCTCGGTGTCGCCCAGCGCCCGCCGCTTCTCGTCGCCCTCGGCGTAGGAGACGCCGGCGAACTGGGCGATCATCTCGATCACCTGCTCGTGGAAGACCACCACGCCCCGGGTCTGCTCGAGGATCGGGCGCAGGTCGTCGTGGAGGTAGTGGGCGGACTTCCACCCCTGCTTGACCTCGAGGTAGGGGGTGATCATGTCGCTCGTGACCGGCCCGGGACGGAAGAGCGAGATGTCGGTGATGATGTCGTCGAAGGACTCGATGCCGGACTTGCCGACGAGCTCGCGCTGGCCGGGCGACTCGATCTGGAAGACGCCGAGGGTCTTGGCGCTGCTGATCAGGTCGTAGGTGGTCGTGTCGTCGAAGGGCACCTGCGCCTCGTCGTCGAGATCGATGCTGACGCCATCGACACGCTCCACCTCGGCGACCGCGTGCGCCATCGCGGACTGCATCCGGATGCCGAGCACGTCGAGCTTGAGCAGGCCGAGGTCCTCGACGTCGTCCTTGTCGAACTGGCTCATCGGGAAACCGGACCACGACGCCTCGACCGGGGTGCGGTCGAGCAGCGTGGCATCGGAGAGCAGCACCCCGCAGGGGTGCATCGCGATGTGGCGGGGCAGGCCGTCGAGGCGCTCGACCAGGCTGAAGAAGTGGTCGAGGCCACCGTCGCCGAGCCCGCTGACCCGCAGCTCGGGCAGGTCGCGCAACGCCATCCGGGCGTCGCGGGCGCGGATGTGGGGGAACGCCTTGGCGATGGCGTCGATCTCGCCTGACGGCATCCCGAGCGCGGCGCCGACGTCGCGCACCGCATGGCGAACGCGATAGGTGTCCATCATCGAGACGGTGGCGCAGCGCTCCCCGCCGAAGCGGTCGAGGATCGCGCGATAGACCTCCTCGCGGCGCGCGGACTCGACGTCGACGTCGATGTCGGGCAGCGAGGCACGCAGCGGGGACAGGAACCGCTCCATCAGCAGGCCGTGACGGATCGGGTCGACCCCGGAGATGCCGAGGAGGTAGTTGACCAGGCTGCCGGCGCCCGACCCGCGGGCGGCCCGACGGATGCCCATCTCGCCGATCAGGTCGGTGACGTCGGCGACGGTGAGGAAGTAGGAGGCGTAGCCCAGGGTGCGGATCGTCTCGAGCTCCTGGTCGAGCCGGGTCCAGATCCGCATCCGCGGAGCGGAGCCGAACCGGGTGCCGATCGCGCCCTCGGTGCGGTCGCGCAGCAGTGCGTCGGCCGAGGCTGCTCCGGAAGCCTCGCGCGAGCTCGCGCCGCGCGCGAGCTCGAGCTCCGGGAAGTGCACCTCGCCGATGCCCAGGTCGGTGCGCGGGTCGAGCGCGCACCGCTCGGCCACCGCCCGGGTGCGCGCGAGGAGGCGGCGGGCCTCGTCGTCGCTGTCGTGCGCCAGCCCGGCGAGGCGGCAGATCTCCTCGGCGACCTCGTGCATCTGCTTGCCGGACTTGAGGAAGCCCTCGGCGTTGCCGCGGCTGCCGGAGGGGCCGACGTCGCGCAGGTGGGACGAGCCGAGCGGGACCAGGCGCCGCGCCGCATCGAGGACGTCGATGGTCGGGGCGTCGAGACGGTCGGCGTAGCGCACGGCGTTGCTCAGCACCGTCGTCAGGCCCGCGGTGTGGGCGATGCCGGCCATCCGGGCGGCGTGGGGCGAGGTGCCGGGGCCCCACTCCCCCGCGCGGGCGCCGAGCCGGTGGGAGACCAGCTCGACGACGAGGTTGTGGCGCGGCAGCAGCTCGAGCCACGGCGCGATCGCGGCCAGGGCGAGGTCGTCGCGCCGCCGGCTCGCGGCGAGGCCCAGCTCCGAGGTCGGCCCGAGCAGCACCAGCACGTCGCCACCGGCCAGGTGCCGGGCCAGCAGGTCGAGGCTGGCGACCGGCCGGCCGCGCTCGCCGGCCAGGTGGACCGTCGACACGATCCGGCACAACGCCGCCCACCCCGCCTTGCCACTGGCCAGGAACGTCACCCGCGCACCGCCGACCTGGTGCGCCGACGGGTCGCGGACCGCGCCGCCACGCACCGGCGTACGGCGTGGAGGGCTCTCGCGCGGCCCCGGTCGGCCCGGCGAACCGGGGGTCGGGGCCATCGCGAGATCGACCCCCAGCACCGGCCGGATGCCGCCCGAGCGGGCGGCGTGGACGAACTTCACCGCGCCGTAGGTGCCGTCGCGGTCGGTGAGGGCGAGGGTGTCCATCTCCTGCTCGACCGCCCGCTCCACCAGCGCGTGCGGGTGGGAGGCGCCGTAGCGCAGGGAGTAGCCGGACGCGACATGGAGATGGACGAACGGGTCGGGCGGCACCTCACGCCACGCTGGCGTGGGGCACCAGACCGAGGGCCTGCTCGATCACGGCCAGGAACCGGTCGGCGTCGCGGACCAGGTCGTCGGCCTCGCGCTCGCTGACGGCCCGGGTCGACCCGGCTTCGGCGGCGGCCCGCTTGGCGGCACCGGAGGCGAAGAAGCTCGCCCACTCCGAGAGCTCCGGCGCGACCTCTGCCAGCAGGACCCAGGCGTTCTTCTGCCGGCGCGCCCGCGGCGCTGGTCGGGCCCTCGCCGCGAGCAGCGCGGCCGCGGCGCACAGGGCGGCGACGTGGGCGCACGCGTAGCGGGTGGGCACGTCGCGCGCGGTGATCGCGTCGTGGAGCGAGGTCGCGGAACGCTGGAGGTAGGAGTGGGCCGTGGCCGGGAGCAGGTGGGGGCCGACCGACTGGGGAGCGGTCGGGTGCATCGTCGACGTCATCGCGGGCCCCTCAGTCCAGGCACCCGACGAGCTGCCAACGCCCGTCGGTCCAGTCGAAGGAGAGGTCGAAGACGCCGTAGGTCTCCTGCTCGTCGGCGGGCCGGTCGTGGCGACGAGCACCACCCTGCGCACCGCGGCCGGCCTCCACCCGCCACAGCTCGCGCTCGGCGACCGGGTCGGTCGCCGGCCCACCCGTGCTTGGCTGCCACCACGGACCGGTCTCCACCCAGTGCGCGACCACGGCCCGCACCTTCCACAACCGGCCGCGCCACAAGAACTGGTCGGGGTCCTCCGCCTCGCCTCGTCGCACCTCGACGGGGTCGCCGTATTGCCTCCTCGCGCCTCCTCGACACTCATCGACCCCGGGGCCGACCCGGGCGGAGGTGGGGGTCGAGGTCACCGCCACCCGGGTCGCATCGAACATCTGTTCGAACAACCGGAACGGTACTCCCCTGCACCGACATCCCGTCAAGGGGCGTGACGAGACCGGACGTGAACCGGGGAGGACGAACGCTCAGACGTCGCGGAGGTAGGTCGTGGTCTCGCGCTGCCAGAGGAAGAACAGGAGCACCAGGCCCTCGACGATGACCAGCGCGGACAGCAGCACGAAGATCACGGGCAGGTGTGCGTCGAGGCAGACCGCGCCGACCAGGACGCCGATGCCCGCGGTGGCGGTGAGCACCAGCCGGGTCCATCGGTGCCCGCCAAGGAAGAACGAGCCGAGCACCAGCGCCAGCGCGGCGAACCCCACGAACGCCACGATGGAGAGCGCCACGAAGCCGGGCACGATCGGGCTCTCGCGCAGCTGCTCGATGCCGCCCTGGGCCAGGAGCTCCTGGGCCGACGGGTTGCCCTCGGCCCAGCCGAGGATCACCTCGTCACGCATCAGCCACGTCAGCAGGGCGATCACCCCCGAGGTGACGACGATCAGGCCCAGCACTCGCACGCTGTTGGTCACGGACCGGGGCACGTCGCGCGCCATGCATCACTCCTGAGGATCATCGGTTTCGTCGCTAGGCTCGCATCATGTCGATCGAGCACCCATCCATCACCTCATTTCGAGGCGAGCTCACCCGGCGCGGCGGCACCGGGGACGTGGTCATCCTGCCGGACAGCGCCCACACTGCCGCACTCGCCGCGGCCGCACTGGGGTGCGACGTGGGTGCGATCGCCAACAGCCTGCTCTTCGCCGCCGGGGACGAGCCGGTCCTGATCCTCACCTCCGGGGCCCACCGCGTCGACACGGCGGCCGTGGCCGGGCGCATCGGGGTCGACCGGCTCGGGCGGGCGGAGCCCGACTTCGTTCGCCGCCACACCGGCCAGGTCATCGGCGGCGTCTCCCCCCTCGACCACCCGTCGCCGATCCGCACGTGGATCGACCCCTGGCTGCGCAGGCACCCGGTCGTCTGGGCGGCCGCAGGCCACCCGGCGGCGGTCTTCTCCACGACGTACGACGAGCTGGTGGCGATGACGGACGCCGTCGAGGTCGACGTCGAGGCCGCCGTCGAAGGCGGTGGGTGAGCGGTGGAGGCCCTGGCCCTCACCTTCTCCAGCGGGTGGGCGAGCGGCATCAACTCCTACCTGGTGGTCCTCGTCCTCGGTCTCGCCGACCGCTTCGGCTCGATGGACGAGATCCCCGACGTGCTGGCGCGGTGGGACGTGCTCGCGGTCGCCACCTTCCTCTACGCGATGGAGTTCATCGCCGACAAGATTCCCTACATCGACTCGACCTGGGACGCGCTCTCCACCGCGATCCGGCCGACCGCGGGAGCGGTCATCGGCGTGCTGCTCGCCGGTGACGCCTCGACGCTCGACCAGGCGGTCCTCGGCGTGGTGGGCGGCGGCACCGCCCTGCTCAGCCACCTCGTCAAGGCCGGAGGCAGGCTGGCGATCAACTCCTCGCCCGAGCCGGTCACCAACGTCGCAGCCAGCATCACCGAGGACGCCGCCGTGCTCGGCGTGGTGTGGTTCTCCATCCAGCACCCCCAGGCGGCCGCAGCCGTCGCGGGGGTGCTGCTGCTGCTCGGGCTGCTGATGCTGTTCCTCGTCGGCCGGCTGGTCCGCCGCGGCTGGCGCCGGTGGAAGCGGAAGGACCTGCTGCCCACGGCCTAAGGTTCCCCCGTGGCACGTGTCGTGGTGATCGGTGGCGGATTCGGCGGCATGGCCGCAGCGGCTCGGGTCGCCAAGCTCGGCCACGACGTCACGCTGCTCGAGCGATCGGACCGGCTGGGTGGGGCGCTGAGCACGGTCGAGCTCGACGGCTTCGCCTGGGACGCCGGCCCGACGAGCACCCTGCTGCCGGCCGTGGTCCGCGACCTGTTCCGCAAGTCGGGTCGTCCGCTGGAGCGCGAGGTCGACCTGCAGCCGCTCGAGCTGGTGCGCGAGCACCGCTTCGAGGACGGCTCGTCGCTGCGCCTGCCCGGGGGCTCCCGGGCGGCCCAGGTTGCCGCCTTCGACGACCTCGGGCCGGGCCTCGGCCAGCAGTGGGTCGACCACGTGGCGTCGTACGGCGAGGTGTGGGAGCTGCTGCGCAAGGAGTGGTACGAGCGTGCCTTCGACCGCGACGTGGCGCCCCGCGCGCTGACCTCGCTGCTCGGCGGGCGCGAGTCCCTCGACAAGCAGCTGCGCCGGAGGTTCCGTGACGATCGGCTGCGCCTGGTGGCCGGACACCGACTCGTGATGGACGGCCACGAGCTGCGCAACGCACCGGTCTTCGCGGGCGTCGACGCCTACCTCGAGCAGCGCTTCGGCGCCTGGACCGTGCCCGGCGGGCTGGCCGTCCTCGGCACCGCCATGGCCGACCGGCTCGCCCTGCGCGGGGTGACGGTGCTGACCGGCACCGCAGCCACCGACCTCGTGGTCCGGGGAGGCCGCGTCGCCGCCGTGCGCACGGCCCGGGGCGAGATCGCCGCCGACCACGTCGTGGGCGCCGGCGCCCCGCGCCGGGGCCCCGCGCGGGCGTCGTACGTCCGTCGCACGATGCCCGCGATCCCGCCCGTCGTGTGCCACGTGGGCCTCGAGGGCGACGTCGCGGACCTGCCCCACGAGGTGGTCCTGCACGGCGATCCGCTGCTCGTGGTGCGCACGGGGGGACGCGCGCCCGAGGGTGGCGCCGCGTGGACGGTGCTGGGCCGCGGGCGACTGGCCGAGGACGTGCTGACCGCCCTCGCCCGGCAGGGCCTCGACCTGCGCCGCCAGGTCGTCACCCGGGTCGACCTCACGCCCCGGGCCCTCGTGGAGAAGTGGGGTGGCTCGCCGCACGGCGTGCTCTGGCAGGGGCCTCGCACTGCCGTCACGAGACTGGGTCCGCGCACCCCGGTCGCCGGCGTCCTGATCGCCGGAGCGCACGCGACGACCGGATCGGGGCTGCCCTTCGCCGGGCTCAGCGCGGCCTTGGCCGCAGAGATGATCGGCCGCGCCTGACCCGCAGGCCCGGTCCGATCAGAGGACGAGCTCCCACACGACGGTGACCGACGCGGTCACCGTCGCCTCACCGGCCTCGAGCCCGCCACCGGAGTCGCGCATCATCGCGACCGTGGGCATCGGCGAACCGCCCGGGCCGCCGTCACCCTCCACGATCGTCTGCACCGCACCCAGGCCGGCGCCCGCCATCCGGGCCAGCGCGGCGGCACGCTCGCGAGCGTCGTGGAAGGCCGCCTCGAGCGCCTGGTCGCCGGCCCCGTGGTCCTCGGTGACCTCGAGCCCGACGCCGTCGATGGCAAGCCCGTCGCCGACCTCGCGCGCCAGCTCGGCGAGCATCGCGCCCGCGGCGGCGAGGTCGGAGCAACCGATCGCGTAGGCGTGGCGCGCCTCGAACCCCTGGCGGGTGCCGCTCTGGTCGTGCCAGGGCCACACGGTGATCCCGGTGGAGGCGATGCGCGACTCCCCGGTGTGGCGGGCGGCGACCTCGACCACCGTGGCGGCGCTCGTCGCCATGGACTCGTAGGCCTCGGCGACGGCGGTTCCGCGGGCCACCGCGGCGAGCCGGGCGACGGCAGTGTCGGGCGCGACCGTGCGGGCGCCGGAACCGGTCACGGTGACGGTGTGCATGCCCTCACCGTAGTGCGCTCCCGAGCGGGGGCTCAGACCGTGATGCGCAGGTTGGCGAAGATCTCGCGGGTCGCCTTGGACCGGTTGAGCGTGTAGAAGTGCAGCCCCGGCGCCCCGGCGTCGAGCAGCGCCTCGCACAGCTCGGTCGCGATGGCGATCCCCTCCGCGCGCAGCCGCGCCGGGTCGTCGGCGTGGGGCGTCAGGCGGGCGGTGATCTCCTCGGGCAGCTGGCGCCGGGAGAGCTCGACCATCCGCTCCATCGAGCGGAGGTTGAGGATGGGCATGATGCCGGGGATGATCGGGAAGTCGGCGCCGACAGCGGCGGCCCGCCCGACCAGCGCGGCGTAGTCGGAGGCGCGCAGCACCATCTCGGTCACCGCGAACTCGGCTCCGGCGTCGTACTTCGCCTTCAGCACGCGCGCGTCGGTGTCGAGGTCGGCGGCGTCGACGTGGCCCTCCGGGAAGGCCGCGACGCCGATGTGCATGTCGGCCCGCTCGCGGATCAGCGCGACGAGCTCGTCGGCGTAGGTCAGCCCGCCCTCGGTGGGCGTCCACCCGGCGCCCGGACCGGCCGGCGGGTCGCCGCGCAGCGCCATGACGTGGCGTACGCCCGCGCTGCTGAGGTCGTCCAGGATCGCGGTGATCTCGCCCGTGGTGTGGCCCACGCAGGTCAGGTGGGCGACCGGGAGGAGGCGCGTCTCGCGAGCGATCCGCTCGGTGATCGCGACGGTGCGGTCACGGGTGGTGCCGCCGGCACCGTAGGTGACCGACACGAAGGTCGGGCCGTAGGGCTCGAGCTCGGTGATCGCCTGCCAGAGCTGCTGCTCGCCGGCCTCGTCCTTGGGCGGGAAGAACTCGAAGGAGAAGGACCGCTCGCCCCGCGCGAGGAGCTCGCGCATGCTCAGGCCAGGTTCGTCCGTCATGCCCCCAGCCTACGGACGACCGCGATGCGTCCGGGCCCCGTCCCACTGATTAGGCTGCCTCGCGTGACGACCTGGGATCCCGCACCCTTCCGCGACCAGGTCCAGGCGGTGCTGGATGCGTTCCTCGACGACCGGGCGGCCGAGCTGGCTCCGCTCGGACCCGACGCCACCCGCCTGATCGGCGAGGCGCGGACGTCGGTCACCGGCGGCAAGCGCTTCCGGGCGGCCTTCTGCCACTGGGGATATCGCGCGAGCCGACCCGACGTCGCGGACCCGGCCGCGCTCGCCCGGGCCTGCGCCTCGCTCGAGGTGCTGCATGCCAGCGCCCTGGTCCACGACGACTTCATGGACGCCTCCGACACCCGGCGCGGCCGTCCCGCGACACACCGCGCGTTCGAGGCCGAGCACCGCGCGGCCGGCTGGCGCGGCGACCCCCAGCAGTACGGTGCCGCCGCCGCGATCCTGCTCGGCGACCTGCTGCTCGGCTGGGCGGAGGACCTGCTGCGGCGCAGCGGCTTCGACGCGGATGCGGTCGCCCCCGGGCTGGCGCTCTTCGAGCTGTGCCGCACCGAGGTGATCGCCGGGCAGTTCCTCGACGTGTCGGTGCAGGCCCGCGGCCGGGCCGACGTCGACACCGCGATGACCGTGCTGCGCTACAAGTCGGCCAAGTACTCCATCGAGCGGCCGCTCCACATCGGGGCCGCCCTCGCCGGGGCGACCCCTGACCAGATCGACCGGCTCACCCGGTTCGGCCTGCCGCTCGGTGAGGCGTTCCAGCTCCGCGACGACCTCCTCGGCGTCTTCGGCGACCCGGCCCAGACCGGCAAGCCGGCCGGCGACGACCTCGTCGAGGGCAAGCGGACGGTCCTCGTCGCCCTCGCGCTCGACGGTGCGCCGCAGGCCGCGGCCCAGCGCCTCGACGTCGCCCTCGGCACCCCGTTGAGCGCCACCGACGTCGACGAGCTGCGCCAGATCATCGACGAGTCCGGCGCCCGCGCCCAGGTCGAGGCCGTCATCGGCCGGCTCGCCGACCACGCCGTCGAGGCACTGCGCGCAGCCGACGTCGACGAGCGGGCGGTCGTCGTCCTCACCGAGCTGGCCGCCGCGGCGACGCAGCGCACGGTCTGAACGAACCTCAGTCCAGGCTGGGGATCCCCGGCACGTCCGGGCCCTCGCCGCGCAGGAGCACCGAGAACGGCACCCCGCGGTCGGCGTGGACCCGTGACCCGAGCACGCTCAGCGCGATGCCGAAGGCTTTCTCGTCGGCGCGGGCCAGGGTGCCCCAGCCGTCCCACAGCAGCACCACCCCGTCGACGCCGCGACCGATGTCGTGGAGGCAGTCGGCGAGGGCGTCGAAGTTCTGGCCGTAGTGGTCGGGGAAGTGCAGGGCCTCCCCCACCGCGGCGAGGAACGCGGCCTTGTCGTCGGCGCCGGTCCAGCCGTCGACATGGGCGAACTCCCACCCGGCGTGCTCGACCGTGTGGCGTAGGTCGGTGACCTCGAAGGCGGCGTGCCACAGGTGGATCCCGGACGTCTCGTGCCCGGCGAGGATGGCTGCCAGTCCGCTCATGGGCCTAGACCGCGATCCGGGAGAACGAGCGGTAGTGGTCGCCGGTGTAGTAGCGCTCCCCGTCCTCGCCCGCGACGATGCGGCGCGCGCCACGGTCGTCGGAGCCGGGCGTGGGCACCGTGTACTCGCGGTAGTGGCCCCTCGGGTGGTCCGGCAGCAGGTCCTCGCGGTTCTCGAACGTGACACCGTCGCGGTCCTCGTCGAACGGACCGCCGGCGTCGATCAGCCGCAGGATGCGCGCTGCCTCGGGCGGCAGGTCGGCGACCCGGATGATCGGCAGTCCGCTGTCCGGGTCCGTCGCGGCATCCCCGTCCGCCGGCTCGGTCGTGGGCGTCGCGGTGGACGTGAGCCCCGGAGTGGGCGAGGCGGACGGCGAGGTCGTCGTGCCCGATGCGCCGGGGTCCGGATCGGACTGCCCTGCGCCGTCGACGAAGAGCCAGGCGACCAGCAGCACCGCGGCCAGGACCAGCAGACCCCACTGGTAGCGCGTACGGCCGGTCGACCGGTCGGCCATCAGTACTCCAGCACCTGCGCGCGCCGCTTGACCTCGCTGCCGCGGTTCTCGCGCAGCGCGTCGATCGGCCGGCCCGGGAGGTCGTCGTCGGTGAAGAGCCACGCGATGCACTCGCGGTCGTCGAAGCGGTGGTCGTGCAGCAGCGTCAGCAGGCCGGGCAGGCCCTTGACCACGAGCCCGTCCTGGATGAAGTCGGCGGGCACGCGCGGACCTGCGCCGGGCGCGGAGACCGCTGCGGCGAGCTCGTGCTCCTTGATCATGGTGCGGACCTTGCCGGGCGTCACGCCGAGCAGCGCCGACACCTGCTTCCAGTCGAGCCACTCCGACACGAGGGCAGCCAGGTCACGGTCGGCGAGGGGGACGTCATTCATGCGCGGAAGTCTCCCACGCACGACACGCCCGACCCACTCGTCGGCACGCGCGCCCTCGTCGCCGCACCCGCCCAGGCTGCAGCGGGACCTTCCGGGTCGACCGAGGCCGTCGGCGCGGTGCAGCGCCATGGGCTCTACGAGGAGACCCGGGACCTAACTCGACGACGTGGTGGCCATCGAGCCGCCCGAGGAGGGGCGTTCGCCGTCCCGGGGCCGTGCGAGCCACCCCTGCGCGGGGCCCGACGCCACGCCGGAACCCCGCCTGAGCGTGGCGGCACGCGTGGTTTCCGTAGAGTGGTGGCGCCGGATCCTTCCCCGACCGCCCCACCGATCCGGCTCTGGAGGTCGAGCAGTGGAGCCACCCGAGCACGCCCGCGCAGCCGCGCCCGGCGCTGCTGGCGACCCTCTGGTCGGGCGCCTGCTGGACCGGCGCTACCGCATCGGCGCCCGAGTGGCGCGTGGTGGCATGGCCAGCGTCTACGAAGCCACCGACACCCGTCTCGACCGCACGGTCGCCGTGAAGGTCATGCACCCCGGCCTCGGTGACGACCAGGACTTCGCCGAGCGCTTCGTCCGGGAGGCCCGCGCCGCGGCCCGGCTCAACCACCCGCACGTCGTCGCCGTCTACGACCAGGGGGACGACACCTCCGACGGCACGGACACCGTCTTCCTGGTCATGGAGTACGTCCCCGGCCACACCCTGCGCGACGTGATCCGCAAGGAGGCCCCGATGCCGCCGAGCCGGGCGCTGGCCCTGCTCGAACCCGTTGTCTCCGCGCTCGCCGCCGCGCACCGGGCGGGCCTGATCCACCGCGACGTCAAACCGGAGAACGTCCTCATCGCCGACGAGGCCCACGGCGGTCGGATCAAGGTCGCCGACTTCGGCCTGGCCAAGGCCGTCAGCGCCGACACCCAGCACACCGCCACCGGCGGCGTGCTGATCGGCACGGTGTCCTACCTCGCGCCCGAGCTGGTGGTCGACGGGCGGGCCGACGCACGAGCCGACGTCTATGCCGCGGGCGTCGTGCTCTACGAGCTGCTCACCGGCAACAAGCCGCACGAGGGCGAGTCCCCCATCCAGGTGGCCTACCGCCACGTCCACCACGACGTGCCGATGCCGTCCCTCGTCCAGCCCGGCATCCCCGACTACGTCGACGCGCTGGTCGCCCGAGCAACCTCACGCGACCGCGGCCAGCGTGCGGCGGACGCGACCGTCCTGCTGCACCACCTCCACCGCGTCGGGCAGGCGCTCCGCGAGGGCCTCGCCTCCGACCCCGAGCTCGCCGCCGACCTGCTCCCGCGCCGGGTCACCGAGTCCGATGACACCGAGCCGGGGTCCGACACCACGCCGGAGCCGTTCGACGCGAGCGCCCTGGCCCTGCTCACCGAGGTCGACCCGCGCGAATCGGGGCTCGTCGACGACGGCAGCCCCGACCGAACGACGGCTCTCGAGCGCCACCCGGCCCCGCCGACCGTGGCCACCGCCGCCGTGCCGCGCACCAGCGCGACCGGTGCGGCGCCCGCGACCACCGCGATGCCGGTCCGCACCGCAACCGGCCCCACCACCCGTCCCGCTCCCGGTCGGGCGCCGAGCCGGGTGGCGCCGGTGACCACCACGGCCCGACGACGCACGCTCAAGGGCCCCATCGCCCTGGTCCTCGCGATCCTGCTCGCGGTGGGCATCGGCCTCGGAGCGTGGTGGTTCGGCTGGGAGCGCTACACGACCACGCCGGGCGTGCTCGGGATGGACGAGGCGACGGCCTCCTCCAGGCTCGACGCTGCCGGCCTGAAGGCCGCGGCGGGTGACCCCGCCTACAGCGAGAACGTGGGCGCCGGTCTCGTGATCGCGACCGACCCCAAGCCCGGTGGCAAGGTGACGGACGGCGGCACCATCACCCTGACCCTGTCGCTCGGCCCCGAGCGCTACGACGTGCCCGCCCTGCAGGGCCAGAGCGAGGACCAGGCGCAGGACGCGCTCGCCGCCACCAACCTCGCCTTCGGCGAGAGCATCGGCCGATGGAGCGAGACCGTCCCCGAAGGACAGGTCATCCGCACCTCCCCGAAGGCCGGGACGACGCTCAAGCCCGGCGCCACGGTCGATCTCGTGCTGAGCCGCGGCCGCAAGCCGATCACTATCAAGGACTGGACCGGCAAGTCCCTCGACGACGCCCGACAGGCGCTGGAGGGTCGCCAGCTCGAGGTCGTCGTGGCCGCCGAGGAGTACAGCGACACCGTCCCCGACGGCTACGTCATCTCCCAGGACCCCACCACCGGCACGCTGTTCCGCGGCGACACCGTCTCGTTCGTCGTCTCCCAGGGCCCCGAGCTGGTCGAGGTGCCGCGCGTGCGGGCGATGGGCGTCGACGCCGCCACCGACCTGCTCGAGGGCCTCGGCTTCAGCGTCGAGACCGAGCAGGCCGACAGCTACCTCGGCCTCGGCTACGTCTTCAGCTCCGACCCGGGCTCCGGCGAGGAGGTCCCCAAGGGATCCACGATCACGCTGTTCCTGATCTGAGGTCCTAGCCTTCCTGCGTGGAATCGGAGCAGAACCGGCGTACGACGCTGCTGGCGGCCGCCGCGCTCCTCGGCATCGCCGCGTGCTGGGGCTCGACGTTCTTCCTGATCAAGGACCTGCTGGACCGGGTGCCGACGCTCGACTTCCTGGCCCTGCGGTTCGCCATCGCGTCGGTGGCGCTGCTGGTCGTGGCGCCCCGGGCGCTCGGGCGCCTGTCCCCGCAGGTGCGCAGGCACGCGGTCGTGCTCGGTGCGCTCTACGGCATCGCCCAGATCCTGCAGACCGCGGGACTGGCGCACACGCCGGCGAGCATCAGCGGGTTCGTCACCGGCCTCTACGTCGTCTTCACACCCCTGCTGGCCGCAGCGATCCTGCACACCCGGATCCCGCCGATCACGTGGGCGGCGGTCGCGATCGCCACCGTGGGGCTGGGCGTCCTCGCGCTCAACGGGCTGAGCATCGGCTACGGCGAGCTCATCACCCTCGCGTCCGCGGTGCTCTACGCGCTGCACATCGTCGGGCTGGGCGCCTGGTCCACGGCCCAGGACGCAGTGGGCATGACGATCCTGCAGATCATGGTCATCGCGCTCATCTGCACCGTCGCCACCGCGCACGACGGGATCGTCCTGCCCGACCGGACGAGCGACTGGCTCTCGGTGCTCTACATGGCGATCGTGGTCGGGGCGCTCGGGCTGCTCGGGCAGACGTGGGCACAGGCCCACCTTCCCCCGACGCGGAGCGCGCTCATCATGAGCATGGAACCGGTCTTCGCCTCGTTCTTCGCGGTCTGGCTGGGCGGCGAGCACCTCACTGCCCGCCTGCTGCTCGGCGGTGGCATGGTGCTCGCGGCCATGCTGACCGTCGAGCTAGCGCCGCGACGAGTGGTCGAGGGCGAGGTCCCGCACATCGCGGTCTGATCCCGAGAGGTGCGGACGCCGTGGGCGGGTCCCCCTATCGTGGGGCCCGTGGACACGTGTGTGCGGTGCGACGCAGAGCTCGGCGTGGGCCGGTTCTGCCTCAACTGCGGGCACCGCATCGGCGACCCCGCACCGCCACGTGTCGCGCCCATGACCTTCCCGGTGCAGGCGGCCGAGCCCGTGCCAGCACCCCCGGTGATCGTGCCGGTGTCACCGGAGACCCCTCCGCCGACCGCGTCCGAGGAGGTTCCCGAGGAAGTTCCCGAGGAAGTTCCCGACGCGGTTCCCGAGCCTCCGTCGACCTCTCCCCCACGTGCGGAGTGGGACCCCCAGGAGGACCTCCTGCCCTATGAGGAGGTCGACGACCTCGACGGCGACACCGCACTGCCAGGACGGGCCTGGATCGCCTGGGTGCTCGGCGCCGCGCTGCTGGTGTGCCTCGTCCTGGTGCTCCTGCAGGCCTTCGGCTCCGACGACGAGGGCGCCGCATCAGCCCCCGGCACCGGCGACTCCTCCACCTCCACCCCCACCCAGGGCGTGGAGGAGGGTTCCACGGCGACCACCGACGGTCCCCGAGGGGTCGGCAAGCTGGTCAACCTGGCCAGGGGCGCGACGATCGCGGTCCCGGACACGGCCCCGCCCACGACGGACTTCGACGGCAACCTGGTGGCCTACGAGGGCAGCCAGATCAACGACGGCAACCGGACCACCACGTGGCGGATGGCCGGCGACGCCACCGGACAGGTGGTGACGTTCACGCTGCCCGAGCCGGGTGTGGTCTCACGGGTCGGGCTCGTCAACGGCTACGCCAAGAAGGTGGCCGGCGTCGACTGGTATCCCAACAACCGCCGGATCCTGTCGGTCACCTGGGGCTTCGAGGACGGCACCACCGTCGAGCAGACCCTCGCCGAGCGACCGGGCCTGCAGCGGCTCGAGGTGGCGCCGGTGCAGACCGGCACCGTGACCCTCACCATCACCTCGGTCACCCCGCCCGGCAGCGGCAACCTCGGGCGCGACTACACCGCGATCAGCGAGGTCGCGATCACCGGGCGGCGAGCCGGCTGAGCACCGCGGCCGCCCGCTCGGCGTCGCCCCGCGTGATGTCGAGGTGGGTGACCAGGCGCACGGTCCGCGGTCCCACGGCGGCGATGCGGACGCCCTCCCCGGCCGCAGCCGCCACGAACGCGGGGGCATCGGACCGCTCGACCACGACGATGTTGGTGTCGACGCCCGCCGGGTCGAGACCGAGCGCCTCGCCGAGCAGCCGGGCGTGGTCGTGGTCGTCGGCCAGCCGCTCGACGTGGTGGTCCAGGGCGTACGCCCCGGCCGCGGCCAGCATGCCGACCTGGCGCATGCCGCCACCCAGGCGCTTGCGGCGGACGCGCGCCTGGTCGATCGCGTCGGCGGAGCCCACCATCAGGGAGCCGATCGGCGCCCCCAGCCCCTTGGAGAGACAGACGGCGAGCACGTCGGCGATCCGGCCGTAGTCCGCCAGGGGCGTGCCGGTGACGACGTGCGCGTTCCAGAGCCGGGCGCCGTCGAGATGGATGCGGGTGCCGGTCGCGTCGGCCCAGGCGCGGAGGTCGCGCAGGTCCTCGATGGGCAGCACGGTGCCGCCGGCGAAGTTGTGCGTGTTCTCCACCGACACCGCGGCGGTCCGCACGAAGAACGGGCCCATGTCGGGGGCGTACAACGACTCGATCGCGGGCAGGTCGACCTGCCCACGCGACCCGGTCCACGTGCGCATGGTGATCCCGCTGATGGCCCCGTGGGCCCCGAGCTCGGCCCGCGCGATGTGCGCCGACGACTCGCACAGCACCTCCTCACCCGGGGAGACGAGGGAGGCGACGGCCAGGACGTTGGCCATCGAGCCGGTGGGAGTGAAGAGCGCGGCCTCGTGGCCGAACATCCCGGCCACCCGCTCCTGCAGCGCCGTGACGGTCGGGTCCTCGCCGTAGACGTCGTCACCGACCTCCGCGCGGGCCATCGCCTCACGCATCGCGTCGGTCGGCCGGGTCAGGGTGTCGGAGCGGAGGTCGATCACGCGCCGAACCTACCGGGGCCTCCCTGTCGTGTCCCCAGCTGGTGACCCGGCGGACGGGCGGCGCTCAGGCCTTGCGCAGCATCTTGGCCACGAGGAACGACAGCTCGAGCGACTGCACCCGGTTGAGCCGCGGGTCGCACACCGATTCGTAGCGGTTGGCCAGGCCGGCCTCGTTGATCTCCTCGCCACCTCCGACACACTCGGTGACGTCGTCACCGGTGAGCTCGACGTGGACGCCGCCGGGCCAGGTGCCGAGACTCCGGTGGACGTCGAAGAAGCCCTGGACCTCCTCGATCACGTCGTCGAAACGGCGGGTCTTGTAGCCCGAGGAGGCCTCGAAGGTGTTGCCGTGCATCGGGTCGCAGACCCAGGCGACCTGCACGCCCTCGGCGGTGACCTTCTCGACCAGGGCCGGCAGACCGTCTCGGATCTTGTCCGCCCCGAAGCGGGTGATGAAGGTGAGGCGCCCCGGGGTGTTGTCCGGGTTGAGCCGAGACGCGTAGGCCAGCGCGTCGTCGGGCGTCGTCGTCGGGCCGAGCTTGATGCCGATCGGGTTCTGGATGCGGGAGAGCAGCTCCACGTGCGCGCCGTCGAGCTGGCGCGTGCGCTCGCCGATCCACACGAAGTGCGCCGAGACGTTGTAGGGCAGGTCGGTGCGCGAGTCGATGCGCGTCAGGGACTGCTCGTACTCCAGCAGCAGTGCCTCGTGGCTGGAGTGGAAGTCGACGCGGTGGAACTCGTCGGGGTCGGCCCCGATCGCCTGCATGAAGGTCAGCGCGCGCTCGATCTCGTCGGCGACCGCCTCGTAGCGCTGTCCGAACGGCGAGCTCTGCACGAAGTCGGTGTTCCAGGTGTGGACCTGGCGCAGGTCGGCGTAGCCACCGGTCACGAACGCGCGGACCAGGTTGAGCGTGGCCGCCGAGGAGTTGTAGACGTCGACGAGGCGCTGCGGGTCGGGGATCCTCGCCTCGGGCGTGAAGGGGAAGCCGTTGACGGCGTCACCGCGGTAGGCCGGGAGCGTCACTCCGCCGCGCGTCTCCATGTCGGAGCTGCGGGGCTTGGCGTACTGACCGGCGATCCGGCCGACCTTCACCACCGGCACCGAGGCGGCGTAGGTCAGCACGACCGCCATCTGCAGCAGCACGCGGAGCTTGTTGCGCACGTTGTCGGCCGTCACCCCGTCGAAGGTCTCGGCGCAGTCGCCGCCCTGGAGCAGGAACGCCTCTCCGCGCGACACGGCCGCGATCTTGGCCGTGAGGTCGTCGCACTCCCCCGCGAACACCAACGGCGGCGACATCTTGAGCCGGGACACGGCCGCGTCGACCGCCCCCTGGTCGGGGTAGGACGGCTGCTGCAGGGGCCCGAGCGCGTGGAGCTGCTCGAGGGTGGGGATAGAGCTCACCCCGCAAGGGTACGGCGCGGGCCGGGCCGCACCCGAACCCTGACCGCCCCCTGAGCGGTCGCCGAGCGGTCGCCGAGCGGCCGCCGTCGCCGATCGATCAGGATCGCGGCGTCAGCACACCCTCCGCGTCGTCCACCCGGAGCCCACCGGACCGGGTCCGGCTGGCGACGAGGGTGCCGGTCACGATCGAGGGATGGGGATAGCTGACGTGGCCGGGCGCCCCCTGCCGCGACGTCGTCCACAGCCGGTCCTCGAAACCGATGGTGCCGCGGAACTGGTGGTTCTCCAGGACCAGCTGGTCGGCGGTGGCCTGCCCGACGACGTAGGACGCCTCGCCGCGGTAGAGCAGCGATCCGTGCGACACCTCGAGGATCCCGTCGCGCTGGTGCACGGTCTGGTCGTGCACCTCGCCGCTGAGGTAGACGTCCACGCCGCCAGCGACCATCGCGCGCCAGAGGTCGGAGCGCACACCGCGCTCGTAGACGAGGTGGCTGGAGTTGCGGGTGCGGACGTCGCCGGTCATCGGGACGTGCCCCTGCACCATCACCCAGGGGACCTCGTCGGTGCGCGCCCGCCGGAGCACCTGCTCGAGCCACCGCAGCTGGTCGGGGTCGACGGACGTGTGCACGTCTCCCTCGCGCCGCTCGAAGACGTCGATGGTGACAAGCAGCACGGCCGGTGAGAGTCGCACGGCATAGGCCGTGCGGCGAGCCGGCCCGCGGGGCCGGTCGGTGAAGCGCGGCCGGCCGTCGGCGTCGGCCAGCACGTGGTCGGCGTAGATGCTCTTGAACTCCGGCACGTGCCGCCGCTTGAAGTCGGTCCAGGCATCGCGGCCCTTGCGCCACGGGTCGTCGCCGATCTCGTGGTCGCCGAGCGCCGTGTAGGTCGTCAGGCCGTGGTCGGCGAAGCGCTGGAGGTAGGCCGGGTAGTAGACGTCGGCGGCGCGCCGCCATGCGCGCAGGCGCTGCGCCTGCGTCCGCACCGGTCCGAAGACACCGGTGCGGGAGTCGTCACGGCCCCAGCGGCCCTCGACGAGGTCGCCCGCGACGAGGACGTCGTCGGTGCCGTGGGAGGCCATCTCGCCGATCACGTGGTCCAGAGCGGCGTCGTACTCCGGGTTGGTCGAGTTGGCGACCTGGCCCGTGCTCGGATCGATGAACTGCTTGCGGCCGCCCGCGGTCAGGTCGGCCACGTCCTGGTTGAGGAAGTCGGGCGTCGAGATGAAGCGGTAGGCGCCTGGAAGGTCGGGCGCCCCCGGCACCGGCGGGCGCTCGCGCGGGCCGCCGCGGTCGAGCGTGGTGCCCCGATCCCCGGGTGCGGGGGCCGTCGGGACCGGGTAGTCACCACCGGGGGTGGCGCTCGCCGACGGCGACGACGGCGTGACCGAGGTGCAGCCGAGCGCCGAGGCGACCAGGACGGCCAGCAGCGGCCCGAGAGAGCGTCGTGTCACGTCCCAACCGTAGACGTCGGGGCCGACCCGGCCGGGACCTGCCCGGCCGTGTTGCCGCCCGCTGTCGTCAGTCCTTCTCGAGGTGCTCGATGTCGCGGAAGCCCGTCCGCTTCGCCCGCACACCGCGGTTGGTCGCCCAGGTGAGCGCCCAGAGGACCACGCCGACCGCGAGGAGGCCGCCGGCGATCTTGTACTGCACCATGTCGGCCTCGGTGCGCGCCCACGGGCCGAGCAGGTAGGCGCAGCAGATCGCACCGACGACCGGCAGGAACGTCGGTGCCGTGAAGGCCCCCTCGGGCGTCGGGTCGCGGCGCAGGACCAGGCACGCGATGTTGACGATCGTGAACACCGCCAGCAGCAGGGTGGCCGTCGTGCCCGAGAGCGCACTGACCACGGAGTTGTCCGACTGGGTCGAGACGACGGCGATCAGGCCGAGCGCGAGGAGCGTGGTGAACGCGATCGCGGCCCAGGGCGAGCGACGACCCGGCAGGACGCGGCCCAGGCTGCGCGGCAGCACGTCCTGCTGCGCCATGCCGTAGATGAGGCGGCTGGCCATGAGCATGTTGATGAGGGCGGTGTTGGCGACCGCGAAGACGGTGAGGAACGGGAAGAGCTTGTCGATCGGCAGGCCGGGTGCGCCGATCTTGACGACGTCGAGCAGGATGCCGGCCTCGGCGTTGGTGGGCGTGGCGATCCGGCCGGCGGGGATGACGGCGACGACCGAGATCGCGACCATCATGTAGATCACCACGGCGATGCCCAGACCGGTGAGCATCGTGCGCGGGAAGATGCGCATCGGGTCCTGCGTCTCCTCGACCATGTTGACCGAGTCCTCGAAGCCGACCATCGAGAAGAAGGCGATGGCCGTCGCGACGGTGACGGCCATGAACAGGCCCTTGTCGTCGGGGCTCTCGAAGACGGTGATGCGACCGAGATTGGCATCGCCCTTGGCCATCACGACGATGCCGATGACGATGACGATCGCGAGGGCGGCCATCTCGACGATCGTCAGGACCACGTTGAACTTCACGCTCTCGCCGACACCGCGCAGGTTGATGGCCGCCAGGACCACCATGAAGGTCAGCGCCACGAGGAGCGTCGTGCCCGTCGAGGGGCTGTCGTCGCCGAGCCCGATCAACAGGTTGGCGGCCAGCAGGTTCGACGACGTGGAGGCGCTGGTGATGCCGGAGCAGACCACGGTGAAGGCCACCAGGAACGTGACGAAGTGCACGCCGAAGGCCTTGTGCGTGTAGAGCGCCGCACCCGCCGCCTGGGGATACTTCGTGACCAGCTCGAGGTAGGAGAACGCCGTCACGGTGGCCACGGCGAACGCCACCAGGAACGGCAGCCAGGCGATGCCGCCCACCTGCCCGGCCAGCTTGCCGGTGACCGCGTAGACGCCGGCGCCGAGGATGTCCCCGACGATGAAGAGCAGGAGGAGCTTGGGCCCCATCACCCGCTTGAGGTCCGGCTCCGATCCGGTGACGTCCTGCGTGGCGTCTGTCGCGCTCATCGAGATCCCCCTTGGTCAGTCCCACACCCGTGCGGTGGGAACACGATGGCGGCAGTCGTCCTGGGAGGCAACCGTCGTGCACCCCCAGGGAGGTCGTTTCGCCGCGACGCGACACGACGAGACAGCTCTTCCGGTCTTGGATCGATCTAACTACCCTGCTGCCATGCCGACTCGCGTTGCCCTTCTCACGGCCGGTGGCTATGCCCCGTGCCTGTCCTCCGCCGTAGGTGCCCTCATCGAGACCTATGACGCCACCGATCCCGAGATCGAGCTCGTCGCCTACCGGCACGGCTACCACGGCCTGCTCACCGGCACCAGCGTGGCGATCGGGCCGGAGGAGCGCGCCGGAGCCAGCCTCCTGCACCGCTTCGGCGGCAGCCCGATCGGCAACAGCCGGGTCAAGCTGACCAACGACGCCGACTGCCGCAAGCGCGGGTTGATCGGCCCGGACGACACCGCCCTGGCCGTCGCCGCCGCCCGCCTGCAGGCCGACGGCATCGACATCCTGCACACCATCGGCGGCGACGACACCAACACCGCGGCGGCCGACCTCGCGGCGTACCTCCGCACCCAGGGCTCCGAGCTGACGGTGGTCGGGCTGCCCAAGACCATCGACAACGACATCGTGCCGATCCGGCAGAGTCTCGGTGCGCAGACCGCCGCGCAGGAGGCGTCCCGGTTCGCGCAGCACGTGCTGGCCGAGCACGGCTCCAACCCGCGCATGCTGATCGTGCACGAGGTCATGGGCCGGGCGAGCGGCTGGCTCACGGCCGCTGCCGCGCGCGACTACCTGGACTGGCACGCCGAGCAGCAGTGGCTGCCCGGGATCGGCCTCGACCCGCGGCGCTGGGCGATCCACGCGGTCTACGTCCCCGAGCTCAGCATCGACCTGGCCGCCGAGGCGAACCGGTTGCGGGCCGTGATGGACGAGGTCGGCTGCGTCAACATCTTCCTCGCCGAGGGCGCCGGGATCGACGACATCGTCGCCGACCTCGAGGCCAGCGGGGAGACCGTCGGGCGGGACCCGTTCGGTCACGTCAAGATCGACACGATCAATCCCGGTCGCTACTTCGCCGAGCGCTTCTCCCAGGAGGTCGGCGCCGAGAAGCACATGGTGCAGAAGTCCGGCTACTACTCCCGCTCGGCGCCCGCCAACGAGACCGACCTCGCCCTGATCCGGGAGATGGCCGAGCTGGCCGTCGCGTGCGCCCTCGAGGGGCGCTCCGGCGTGATCGGGCACGACGAGGGGCACGACGACGAGCTCCGCGCGATCGAGTTCGAGCGGATCGCCGGCCACAAGCCGTTCGACCCCGCCCAGGCCTGGTTCACCGACGTGCTGAGAAGCACCGGCCAGGCCTGATCAGGGCTCGCGCTCGACGACCTGCGTCACGCGCAGGCCGGCCGCCGGCAGGGAGCGCGGCAGCGTCTGGAGGTAGGCCGCGCTGATGACCGCGACGAGCGTGAGCACCCACCACAGGGTCGTCGCACCGTGCGCGAGCAACCAGGTGAACGCCAGGGGCGCCACCGCACCCCCGAGGCCCCAGCTGAGCTGGAACAGCCCGAGGTAGCGCCCGCGCAGGTGCTCCGGCGCGGACTCGGCGGCCGTCGCGCTCAGGACCGGACCGCCGGTGAGCTCACCGAAGGTGTAGACGGCGGAACCGACCAGCATGATCGCCACGGCCAGCCACACGGGCAGCCAGCCGGCGACGACGAACATCGCATAGCTGACCACGAAGATCAGCTGCGCCAGGCCCATCATCCGCGCGCGCACCTGCCCTGTCATGCGGCGCACGACCAGTCCCTGACCGAGGCCGACCAGCGCGGTGTTGACGGTGAAGATCGCCCCGACCACCCACCCGGGCAGGTCGATGGTCTCGGCGACGTAGACCGGCAGGGCGAAGTTGAGCACCATCATCCCGGCCACGAAGCCGAGCTGGCCGAGCACCAGCCGGAGGTAGGCGCGGTCGCGCAGCACGACACCCCAGCCCTCGAGCGGTGCGTCGTCCGCGCGTTCGATGCGGTGGTCGGGCACGTCGAGCAGCAGGAAGAAGGCCAGCACGAAGGTGATCGCGTTGATGACCACGACGGCCTCGTAGGCGATGTCGGTGCCGATCTGGAGCGCGATGCCGGCCAGCACACCTCCGACCGAGTAGCCGAGGTTGCGGACCGCCTGGAGGAAGCCGAACCACAGCTCCCGCTCACCGGGCGCGGAGATCGCCGTCACGACGTTGCCGAAGGAGCCCCAGAAGGACTGCCGCCCGATGTTGAGCAGGGTCGTCCAGAGCGCCACCGCGAGCAGCGAGTCGGCCCACAGGTACGCCAGCATCCCCACCGCCTGGACGAGGTTGCCGATGAGCATCATCCGACGCGGACCGAAGCGGTCGACGAGGCTGCCGATGACGAAGGCACCGGGCATCGTGATCAGCGCGGACAGCGACAGTGCCGACCCGATCTGCACGAGGGACAGGTCCGTCATCGCGAGGAAGTAGAGCAGCGTGATGGGCATGAAGAGCCCACTGCCGACGGTGTCCGCCACGATCGCGGTCACGAACCGGCGGTGCTCCCCCACGCTGGGGAATCCGAGACGGGTCAGCACGTGCCCACCCTAGGACTCCGAGGGGCGCACGCGTGCGTCCTGTCGGGCTATGTTTCGGGCCATGACCTTCTCGATCGTGGCCCGGTCCGACGACGGCGAGTCGTGGGGCGTGGCCGTCGCCTCCAAGTTCCTGTCCGTGGGCTCCGTGGTCCCGACCGCCGCGGCGGGCGTGGGGGCCATCGCCACCCAGGCCGACGCCAACGTCTCCTACAAGTACCTCGGCCTGGCCCACCTCGATGAGGGGGCCACAGCCGAGGTCGCGCTCGACCGGCTCGTCGAGGAGGACGGAGGGCGCGAGCACCGGCAGGCCGGCATCGTCGACTCCGACGGCAACGCGGCGACGTGGACGGGCTCCGAGTGCTTCGCCTGGGCCGGCGGCACGACCGGGCGCAGCGGGGACCGGGGCGGCTACGCCATCCAGGGCAACATCCTCACCGGCCCCGAGGTCGTCGAGGCGATGGAGCGGGCCTGGGCAGCCGGCACCGACCTCACTGTCGAGCGCCGACTGCTCGCGGCGCTCGCGGCCGGCGACGCCGCCGGGGGCGACCAGCGCGGTCGGCAGTCCGCCGCGCTGCTCGTCGTGCGCGACGGCGCCGGCTACGGCGGCCACGACGACGTGGCCGTCGACCTGCGCGTCGACGACCACTCCGACCCGGTGACCGAGCTCGCGCGGCTGGTGGACCTCAACGAGCTCTACCTGACGGCGTCGACGCCGCAGGAGAAGGTGGCCGTCGACGATGCGCTGATGATCGAGCTCGAGACGCTGGCGAGGGCCGCGGGCCACGACAGCTTCCACATGTGGGTGGGGTCGGGCAACTACGAGATGCGCGTCGACTCCGGCGCGCGACCCGACTGGATCGACCGGCGGATCCTGGCGATCATCCGGGGTGATCAGGCATGAGCATCCTCGCGATCGACGCCGGCACGACCGGTGTCACGGCCGTGGTGGTCACCACCGACGGACGCATCCTGGCCAAGGGCTACGAGGAGTTCCGCCAGCACTTCCCCCGGCCGGGCTGGGTCGAGCACTCGGCCGAGGAGATCTGGCAGGCGACCATCGAGGCGACCCGGGAGGTGCTGGAGAAGGTCGACGCCTCCGAGCTGACCGCGGTCGGCATCACCAACCAGCGCGAGACGATCCTGCTGTGGGACCGCGAGACACTCGGCTCGCCCCGCCGCGCGATCGTGTGGCAGGACCGGCGCACCGCCGACATCTGCGACCGGCTGCGCGACGCGGGCCACGAGGAGCGGGTCGCCGAGCTGACCGGCCTGCGGCTCGACCCCTACTTCTCGGGCACCAAGCTGATGTGGCTGGCCGAGCACGAGCCGCACACGTGGGCGCTGGTCCAGTCGGGGCGGTACGCCGTGGGCACCGTCGACTCCTACCTGATCGCCCGGATGACGCGCGGCACCTGGCACGTCACCGACGTCTCCAACGCCTGCCGCACCCTGCTCTTCGACCTGGAGGCCGGCGACTGGTCCGACGAGCTGTGCGGGCTCTTCGGCGTGCCACGCGACGCACTCCCCGACCTCGTGCCCAACTGGGGCGAGGTGGCGCCCACCGAGCCGTCGGTCTTCCTCGGCCTGTCCCTGCCGATCGCGGGCATCGCCGGCGATCAGCAGTCCGCGCTCTTCGGCCAGACCTGCTTCGAGGAGGGCGAGTCCAAGTGCACCTACGGCACCGGCTCCTTCATCCTCACCAACACGGGCGGCTCGGTGGTGCGCAGCGACGCGGGCCTGCTGTCGACCGCGGCCTGGCGCTCCCCCGGCGGCGAGATGACCTACGCCCTGGAGGGCGCGATCTTCGTGACCGGTGCAGCCGTCCAGTGGCTGCGTGACGGTCTCCAGATCGTCGGCAGCGCCGCCGAGACGGCCGCCATCGCGCAGACCGTCGACGACACCGACGGCGTGGTGTTCGTGCCGGCGCTGACCGGCCTCGGCGCCCCGCACTGGGACCCGCACGCGCGCGGGATGATCATCGGCATCACGCGCGGCACGACCCGCGCCCACCTCGTGCGCGCCACGCTCGAGGCGATCGCCTTCGAGGTGCGCGACGTGCTCGAAACCCTGCCCGAGCTGACCACCCTGCGCGTCGATGGCGGAGCGGCGGCCAACGACCTGCTCTGCCAGTTCCAGGCCAACCAGGTCGGGCGCGCCGTCGAGCGCCCGGAGATCGTGGAGACCACGGCGCTCGGGGCGGCCTTCCTCGCCGGGCTCGGCACCGGGGTCTGGGAGTCCACCGACGAGCTGCGCGACACGTGGGCCCTCGACCGGCGCTTCGAGCCCGCCGGCGACCGCCCGGCACTCGATGCGTCGTACGCCCGCTGGCAGCAGGCGGTCGAGCGGGCCAAGGGCTGGGCCGACGTGCAGGAGTCACCGCTGAAGCGGTGACTCCTGCACGGGTCGGCCGTTGCAACGCCCCACCCGCGCAAGACTTCGCCCACCCGCCCGGCCATTTCCGCCCGGTCATCGCCACCCGCCCGGCCAGTTCCGCCCGGTCATCGCCGCCCGCCCGGCCATTTCCGCCCGGTCATCGCCACCCGCCGGCCAGTTCCGCCCGCTCATCGCCACCCGCTCGATCAGCCTCGCAGGCGGTCGCGCGCGGCCCGGGCCGCCTCGACGTCCGCCTGCGCCTCCTCGACGGCCTCCTCGACCTCGGCCTGCATCGCCTCGGCCTCCCCCAGCTCGTCGTCGACCTCCTCGACCTCGGCCTCGAGCACGGCAATCCTGCTGCGCAGCTCGTCGATCTCCGCCTGCAGCTGCAGGGTCCGGGCGCGGACCTTCTCGGTGGTTCGACGAGCGGACCGGTGCTCCTTCTCGGCCTCCCCCAGCACACCGCGGGCGGCCGCGAGGCGCTCGTCCGCGGCGGCGCGGGCCTTGGCGTCGGCATCCGGATCGGGTACGACGTGCAGCTGCGGCCGCTGGGTCGGGTCGGGTGTCGCCGCCGGGCGGGGCGTGGCGCTGAAGCCGAGCGCCTCGGGCAGGGCCACGGCCGTGCTGAGGTCGAGGTCGCCCAGCCCCGTTGCCGCCAGCGACGTGACCAGCAGCCCGCTCCTCACGGCCCTGGCGGCGTCGGGCTCCAGCATGGCGGCGGTGAGGGTGGCCTCGATCTGGTCGGCAACGGACTGGGTGGTCTTCACGCCCTCCTCGCGCGCCATCCGGCGCGCGGCCGTGGTGACCGACGCGGTGAGCTGACGGCGCTGCCGGGTGAACTCCCGCAGCTGGGTGGCATCGAGGTTCTCCTGGGCGTCACGCAACGCCGCGCCGACGGCGAGCACCTGGTCGACCTGGTCGGGGTCGCGCCGGACCAGCAGGTTGACCACCCACGCCGCGAGCGACGCCTTGCGCAGGCTCTTGATGCCGGCGGCCAGCACCCGGTCGCCCTTGTGCTCCTTGACCAACGCGTCGCGCGCGGGCGTGAAGTCGGCCAGGGGCAGCGCATAGAGGTCGTCGGCGATCTCCAGCAGCGGGTCCGGCATGGCGGCAGGCATGGACCCGATCCTAGGGAGCGGCGTACTCGAGCTCGGTGGGATGGGGCGGCCAGGGGCACTCCTGGCTGTCCCCGCTCGGCACCCACCCACGCGACTCGTAGAGCCCGCGGGCGCGTGCGTTGTCGGCAAGCACCCACAGCCGACGGGCCCCGGCCGCCTCGGCCCGGGCGAAGCCCTCGCGCCCGAGGCCCGCGCTCCAGTGGTCCGGACGCACCGCGAGGTGCCGCAGGGTGGAGCCGTCTTGGGCGCTCAGCGCGACCAGCCCCTCGTGATCCTCGACCACCTCGACCACGACGGTCGGGTCGTCGAGCAGCAGCGCCCAGCGCGCCAGGACGTCGTCGTCGGGGTAGGGCAGCTGGCCGAACACGTGCGCCAGGCCCGTCCGGCTGGCGACCCGCTCGAGGTCGCGCAGCGCCACGAGGTCGTCGGTCGTGGCGCGTCGCCAGGTGCTCATGGCCGTCCCGCCGCGTCCCACGCCCGGTGCGCGGACGTGGTGCGGTGCCACAGCTCGGCCCACTCGTCCTCGGGGACGTCACCGACCGACAGCAGCAGGTCGTCGACGAGCGCGGCGCGCCACTCGTCGTACGACGTCAGGTCGCGCTGCTCACGCCCGCCCGGGGTCAGCACCTGGTGCACGAGCCCGCGGACCGCACGCTGCTCGGTCCCAGCGATCCGCTGCACCACCACGACCCGCCGGAAGGGTGCGTGGTCGCCCTCGCTCAGCGCCCGGTGGGAGTCGGCGACGGCGGCGGTGGAGTGGTCCCGCGAGGTGACCACGATGCCGCGCAGCACCCCGCCGGGCAGGTGGCGGTAGGTCCATGCTGCGGGTCCACTGGGCCGGCCGGCCGCCCGCGCGCCGTAGCCGGCACCGATGCCGAACGACCAGCCCTCGACGACATGGTCTCCCCGCACCAGCGGCAGCGGGTCGGCGAAGCCCTCGCCCAGACCGGCGTCGGCCCACCAGTGGCCGCCGGGGTTCTCGTGGGTCGGCAGCCCCGAGACCACGAGCACGAGGTGGTTGAGGCTCGTGCCGAGCTCGTCCTCGTCGCGGAACCACACGTGCCCGTGCCGCCGGCTCACCGCGAAGCCGAGCGCGACCAGCAGCCGTTCGAAGGCGCCGTTGTGGTGGAAGCAGTAGCCGAGGCGACCGCCGCCCGCAGCCCGCACAACGCCGGCGGCGGGGTCCACGGGGTCGGGTCGACCGAGCATGATCGAGAGGTTGTCGTAGGGGATCCGCGCGACGTGCGCGCGGTGCACCTCGCGCAGCCCGGCCACCGTGGCTGCCGGTCGGTCCCTCAGTCCGAGACGCGACAGGTAGCCCTCCAGGTGCGTGTCGTCCTCCATTGCCCGCCCCTCTCCTCACCCGTCTCCCGTGCCGGTCGACGCCGAACCTACCCGTGGGGGTGGGCCCCGCTCCGGCGTACCCCAAATCGGGGTTGAGGCCCCCCACCCCCCGTGTTCTGGTGAGACCCGGTTCCCGCGCCGGGGAGCCGTCCCACGGGGGTGTGATGCAGATGCACAGACGAGTTCCGCCGTTCCCGACCGGTTTCCCGACCGTGTTCTTGGTCCCGTTCCTGGTCCCGCTGCTGGCCCTGCTGGTGCTGGTGCCGGCGCCTCCGGGTGCGGCAGCCCCTCGACCCGCTCTCGTCACCGTCATCCAGGCGGTCCCGGGTGCCACGGTCGACATCACGGTCGACGGCAGCCGGGTCGCCGGCGGCGCGCAGGTCGGCGACGTGCTCGGGCCCTTCGAGCTGGCACCGGGCGACCACGACATCGCCTTCAGCAGCGCCGACCTGACCGTCGAGTCGACGCTCAACGTGCCTCCGGGGGCCTCGAGCGATGTCGTGCTGCATCTTCCCGCCGACGTCGGCGGCGACCCCGTGGTCCACTCCTACGCCGCACCGACCGGGGCCATCGGTCCGGGCAAGGCGCGCGTGCTGCTCGCGCACACGGCGACCGTGGCGCCCGCGGACGTGGAGGTGGACGGCCAGACCGTCTTCACCAACATCGCCAACGGTGAGTTCGCCGACGCCGACGTCCCCGCGGGCACCATCGCGGTGGCCCTGCTCCCGTCCGGCTCCACGGCCGACCCGATCCTCGGGCCGCTGGACGTGTCCCTGGAGGCCGGCACCCTGTCGATGATCTACGCCTACGGCAACCCGCGCGACGGCTCGATGAACGTCATCGCCCACACGGCCGAGCTCGCGCCCGACGGCAGCGTCCGGCCCTCACGCATCGACACCGGCTCGGCCGGGCTGGTGACCACGCCGGTGACCACGTTCACCGCCGACAGCGGCTCCCCCGCGGGGCGGGTCCTGCTCACGGCGCTCGCCGCGGCAGCCGCGGTCGGCGCCATCGGCGTACGCAGGCGACGCACGACACGTCCGGCGAGATGAGACCCCGCCGGGCGCTGGTCGTGGTCGTGGTCGCACTGGTGCTCCCGACCGTGTCGGCCTGCACCAGCAGCAGCACCGTGGACGGCACGACAGCCGTCGAGGGTCCGGCCGACCCGACCTCCCGTCCGGAGACACCGACGAGCACCGCGTCACCGGTGGTGCCCGCCCGGCGTGCCCCGTCGGTGGTGGTGGCCCAGGCGCCGCGTCGCGCCACCCTGCCGAGCGGGCGCGCGGTGTCGATCAGGGCCGTCGGCACGACCACGGCCGGTCTGCTCGACGTGCCCGGCGACATCGGCATCGCCGGCTGGTGGCGCGGCGGCGCCCGGCTGGGTGACCCGTTCGGCTCGATCGTCGTCGCTGCCCACGTCGACTCCCGCACCCAGGGTCTGGGACCCTTCGCCGAGCTGCTCACGATCGAGCCCGGCACGCGCATCCTCCTGGAGTCGGACGGCCTCCGCCAGGCGTTCGTCGCCCGCTCCCGCAGGCTGGTCGCACAGGGCTCCCTGGTGGACGACTCCTGGATCTTCACCTCGTCGGGCCACGCCCGGCTCACCCTCGTGACCTGCGCCCCGCCCTACGACGCGTCGCGTGGGGGCTACCAGAACCTGGCCGTGGTGACCGCCCTGCCCGTCGGCGACCCGGAGGCCACGTGAGCCCGAAGAAGCAGTATCAGAAGCGGCTGCCGACGGTCCTGCCGCCCGCGCCGCGCCGCGCGCCCCGCGAGGAGTCCCTGGCGCCGCCGACCGAGTCCCCGGCACCGCGGCCCGAGTCGGCGGCCACCACGCCCACGGTCACGGCGCCCCCTGTCACGCCCCCTGTCACGCCCCCTGTCACGCCCCCTGTCACTCCCTCGCCGGCCCCCACTCCCGGGACCGCCGTCGCGGAGCGAGGCTCGCGCAGGTCCACCGCCCTGCTCGTCGCCCTCGCCGCGGGCCTCACGAGCGTGCTGCTGGCCGTGCTGGTGCCCCGGCTGCTCGCGGACGGTCCCGCAGAGCCGGAGGCGTCCCCCGCCTCACCGCCGCCCGGCCTCGTGGGCGCGACGCCGCAGGAGTCCTACGTCGAGACCGTGGTGCGTCCCGACGGCAAGCTGATGGTCCGGCAGTGGATCCGGTCCGAGACACCCCTGCGACGCATCTCGCTCGCGTTGCCGGAGGTCCCCGGCGGCGCCACGCTGTCGGCACGGCGGGTGCGGGTGCTGGCGGACGGCAACCGCGCATCGGGCCCCCCGACGATCACCGGCGCCCGCGCGTCCTACGTCTTCGACGCGGCGACGGCCGTGCAGGTCAGCTACCGCCTCGTCGGCGCCGTGCAGATCAGCGACTCCACGACGGGCCGCGCACTCGCGCTCGCGACGAAGCTCGACCTTCGGTGGTCCACCCGGCCGGAGCGGGAGACCCGGGTCGTACGCGGGCAGCGGGTGCTGGCGCTGGCCTGCGCCGCCTCCGTCGACGAGGCGCCGGTCCCGTGTGGCACCGCGAGCCCGGACGAGTGGCAGGTCGAGCTCAGCGGCCCCCGTGTCGCCGACCGGGTGATCGCCCAGCTCGACCTGGGGTGAGTCAGACGGGGTCGCCCTCGTCGAGACCGTGCTCGATCGCCCAGCGGGTCAGCTGCACGCGGTTGTTCATCTGGAGCTTGCGCAGGGTGTTCTGCACGTGGTTCTGCACGGTGCGGTGCGACAGCACCAACCGGGTGGCGATCTGCTTGTAGCTCATCCCCGTGGCGACCATCTTGAGGATCTCGGTCTCCCGCTCGGTCAGCTCGTCGCGTGGGACGTCGCTCGACCCGTCGGCGATCCGCCGGAACTCGCCGAGCACCAGGCCCGCGAGCCCGGGCGTGAAGACGGCCTCGCCCTGCGACGTCCGCTCGACGGCGTTGATGAGCTCGGCACTGGACGCGGACTTCACCAGGTAGCCGGTGGCGCCGGCCTTGATCGCCTCGAGGACGTCGCCCTGCTCGCCGCTCGCCGAGAGGATGAGCACGCGCGCGGTCGGTTCGTGCTCCAGCATCATGCTCGTCACCTGGACGCCCGTGCTGTCGGGCAGCTGCAGGTCGAGGACCACGACCTGCGGGACCGCCGCAGGGAAGCGCGCCATCGCCTCGCGACCGTTGGACGCGACCGCCACCACGTCGTGCCCGGCCGCCTGCAGGTCGCGCTCGACCGCATCACGCCACATCGGGTGGTCGTCGACCACCATCACCCGCACCATCGTGCCCCCGGCTCGTTGAGTTGGGGGAATGGTAGACCCGCCTACCCCCCGGGCGGGACGAAACGACCGCGCCGGTGCACCAGCGGCTCGCCCTCGTCACCCACCGTGACGTCCACCAGCACGCAGGTGACCAGTCGCGACCAGCCCACCTCGACATCGGACTCGACCTCGAGGCTCGCCCAGGTGGAGGCGTGCCCGAGCCGGGGGCCGTGATCGGTCGCGACCCACTCGGAGAGCCGCCACGGGCCACCCGGGGCAGGGGCGGTGCCGGCGAAGACCTCCGCCAGGCCACGATCCTCCCAGGTCAGCAGCTGGAGGACGCCGCGTCCCGTGTCGAGCAGGACGTCGGTGAGGTCGGCGTCGGGGTCCAGCAGCGCCAGCACCCGACCGGGTTCGCCACCGGCCACCAGCCAGGACGAGACCGTCAGGCCGACCCGGTCGTGCGCGGAGCCGGAGGTCCACAGCGAGACCGTGCCGCCCGTGCGGCCGCGCAGGCGGCGTACCGGATCGCGGTCGCCCTCGGGCTCGAGGAACGGGTGGGTCGTGTGGATGGTCACGGCATCGGCCGATCAGTCATGTCTTCGCCATTCCTCCGTGTCGGCCCTGCCGGATCCCTAGTATCTCGGCGACGGAGGGAGACACATGATCGACACCCAGGCCGCGCCGGACCAGCTGTCCGGCGCCACCGGGTCCCAGGCGCGCGGCGCATGGATCGCGGTCCTGTTCGCCTCCACGTCCCTGCTCGGTGCCGCGCTGCTCTTCATGGTGCAGCCCCTGGCCGCCAAGCTCATCCTGCCCTCCTACGGCGGCTCGGCGACCGTGTGGAGCACGAGCTCGCTGTTCTTCCAGACGCTGCTGCTCGTGGGATACGTGTACGCCCACCTGGCCACCCAGCGGCTCGGCGCCTGGTGGCAGCCGCGCGTGCACCTCCTCGTGCTGGCGGTCCCGGTGCTGTTCCTGCCGGTCGCGCTTCCTCTGGACGCCGCCCCGACCGGGGACGCGTCGCCGACGTGGTGGCTGCTGCGCACGCTGACGCTGATGGTCGGTGTGCCCTTCCTCGTCCTCTCGGCCACCGGGCCCCTGATCCAGCGCTGGTATGCGTGGTCGCGCGGACCGCGTGCCGCCGACCCCTACTTCCTGTTCGCCGGCAGCAACCTCGGCAGCTTCCTCGGCCTCCTGTCCTATCCGTTCCTCATCGAGCCGACACTGACCATCACCGAGCAGCGCTGGCTCTGGTCGATCGGGCTGTGCACGTTCCTGCTCCTGATGGCGGTCTGCGGGCTGGTGGTGCGGGCTCCCCGGACCCCCGTGCAGCCTCGTGGCGCCGCGGCACCGGGCGCACCGGGTCCGTCCCGGCTGCTGACCTGGGGCGCCCTGGCCTTCCTGCCGTCGTGCCTGATGCTCGCGGCGACGGCGCACCTGTCCACCGACGTCGCCCCGATCCCCCTGCTGTGGGTGCTGCCCCTCGCCCTCTACCTCGCGACCTTCATCGCTGCCTTCGCGCGGAGCACCCGCCAGGCGCCCGTGTCGATGACCCGGGCCGCGGTGGTGAGCGCGATCCTGAGCGGCATCCTGTCGCTGGCCACCGCGACCGTCCCGATCTGGCTCGTCCTGAGCGTCGACCTGCTGACCGTGACGCTGGTCAGTTATGCCGCCCATGCCCGTCTCGCGGCGACGCGGCCCGACCCAGCGCACCTCACCGGGTTCTACCTCGTGATCTCGGCAGGCGGAGCCGTCGGCGGCCTCGTGAACGGCGTGGTCGCTCCGGTGCTCTTCAACCGGGTGTGGGAGTACGGCCTGACCCTGGCGGCGGTTCCGCTGCTCCTCGTCGGGCTGATCGCTCCCTCCACGAGCTGGTGGTCCAGGCGCTACCACCCGGTGTTCCGCCTGGGGGCCAGCACCGTCCTCTTCCTGCTCGTGATGGTGCTCGCGTCGCTCTCGGTCGCGCGGGCGGCCGCGGGAAGCGACCTCGTGCTCGTCCTGGTGCTGGCGATCACCGCCGTGCTGGCGTGGCTGGTCGCACGCACGCCGACCGTCGCCGCGGTCTGCCTGCTGGTCGGGACGGGCGTCGTGGGCGCGCAGGCGATGTCGTCGTCGATGGGCCTCGAGCGCACCTTCTACGGCAGCTACCGCATCCTCGAGGACGGGGACCGGCACGTCCTGGTCCACGGCACCACGGTGCACGGCACCCAGTTCCTCGACACGGCGCGGCGCGACTCGCCCACGGGCTACTACGCCCGGTCCGGGCCGCTGGGCGACGTGATGGGGGTGGCCCAGCACGAACGGGTGGCGGTCATCGGCCTGGGGGCCGGGAGCATCGCGACCTACGGCGCCGCCGGTCAGCACTTCACCTTCTTCGAGATCGATCCGGCGATCCGCGACATCGCCCAGGACCCCGACTACTTCACCCTGCTGGCCGACAGCGCGGCGGACGTGGACGTCACCGTGGGCGACGGGCGGCTCAGGATCGGCGACGAACCCGAGGGCGCCTTCGACCTGATCGTCCTCGACGCCTTCAGCTCCGACGCCATCCCGGTGCACCTGCTCACGCGAGAGGCGATGCGCGAGTACGCCGACCACCTCGCTCCGGGTGGCAGCCTCGTCGTGCACATCAGCAACCGGGTCTTCGACCTCGAGCCCGTCCTCGCCTCGGCAGCCGACGACCTCGGCTGGACGGTGGTCAGCGGGACCCGGGCGGGGACGGCTGCCGAGGACTCGATCCTGAGCAAGTGGGCGGTCCTCACCCCGGACGACACGCTCGCCCGACGGCTCGTGGTCGTGCCCGACTGGTCGTACGTCGACGACGAGGGGTCCGTCACCTGGACCGACGACTACGCGTCAGTGCTCTCGGTCCTGCACTGACCCGCTCGCCAGCGGGACGCGGAGCTCCCACTCGGTGCCCCACGACCCGCTCTCCACCGCGGCCGTCCCGCCGAGGTCGTCGATGCGCCCCCGGATGGAGGACACGACGCCGAGGCGGCCCTCCTCCTCGGCCTCCTCCAGCCGTCCGGATGCGATGCCGGGGCCGTCGTCGCGCACCGAGACGGTGATCGCCTCGGGAGCCGACTGCGCCAGCACCCAGGCCGAGGCGTCGGCGCCGACGTGGGCGAGCACGTTGTCGAGGCAGGCCCGCACCGCGGCCACGGTCTCCTCCGCGACGTGGGCGTCGACGAGGACGGCACCGCCCGGCGTGGCGACCTCGACCCGCACGGGATGGGCCGTGGCCATCGCCTCCAGGGCGCCCGCCAGGTCCACCTGCGCGCCGGGGGCGATGGGCACCGTGTCCTGCTGCCGGATCAGGGAGCGGAGACTGCGCTCCTGCTCCCCCGCGAGTCGGCCGAGATCGGCCCACTCGCCTCCGACGGCGGCCCCACGACGCTGGGTCATGCTCAGCACCTGGAGCACGCCGTCGTGCACGGCGCGGGCCAGCCGCGTCCGCTCCTCCGCGGCCGCGGCGGCGTGCTCGGCGGCATCGCGCTCTCGAGCCATCCGCTGCAGCGACTCGCACAGGTAGCCGATGATCGGGCCACCGATCAGGACGAGGAAGACGTTGCCGTAGTTGCCCTGGTCGACGACCGAACGCGGCAGCAGATCGGCGGCGGAGAGCAGGACCGCTGCGGCGAGGCCACCCTTCCAGTGCCAGTGGATCGCCCAGGCGAGCAGGGCGCCCATCACCCAGAACCCGGGGATCGTGGCGAGGAACGCCGGCCCCTTGGCCCAGGGCGTCGCCGCCATCGCGGCGAGCGCGATGCCGAGGTCGGCGACCAGGAGGACGGACCTGCGCTGTGCCCGGTCGTGGTAGAGCCAGATCGCCACGGCGGTCCACACCACCATGCCCAGGACGATGACCAGACCGATGGTCGGATGGTCGAAGTTGTCGCGGCGGTAGGCGTTGAGGCCGACCATGTTGATGGTCACGACGACCCGGACGATCGCCAGCGCCGAGTAGAGCCGGTCCTCGACCGCGAGCGCCGAGTCCGCCCGTGGTGCGGTGACCGAGGTCCGCATGGGGTTCACGTGCGCGCTCAGGACGCCTTCTGCTCCGGCCCGTCGCCGGCCTTCTCACCCTCGGCGAGCTCCCGCTCGGCCTGCTCGGCTGCGGCCTGCCTGGCCTTCTCCTTGTCCAGCTCCTTGTCCAGCTCCTTGGCCAGCTCCTTGGCCTTGCTGGCGTAGAGGTCGACGTACTCCTGGCCCGAGAGGCGCATGATCTCGTACATGATCTCGTCGGTGATCGACCTGAGGATGTAGCGGTCGTTCTCCATGCCGGCGTAGCGCGCGAAGTCGAGGGGCTTGCCGAAGCGCACCACCGGACGGGTCCACGCGCCGTAGACCTTGCCGGCCGGCGCCACGACGTCGGTGCCGACGACGGCGCACGGGATGACCGGCGCCCCGGTCTCGAGGGCCAGTCGCGCCACCCCGGTCTTGCCACGGTAGAGCTTGCCGTCGTGGGAGCGGGTGCCCTCGGGATAGATCCCGAACAGGTCGCCCTCGGCGAGGATCTTCATCGCCGACTTCATCGCACCCTCGGCGGCGTTGGCGCCCGAGCGGTCGATGGGCACCTGGCCGGCGCCGGAGAAGAACTTCTTCTGGAACCAGCCCTTGATGCCCGGGCTCGTGAAGTACTCAGCCTTGGCGACGAACGTGACCCGCCGGTTGAGCGTCAACGGCATGAACAGCCAGTCGGCGTAGGACAGGTGGTTGCTCGCCAGGATCGCCGGGCCCTCCTCCGGCACGTGCTCGACCCCGTAGGCCTTGGGCCGGAAGACGAGTCGCAGCACGGGCCCGAGGGCGATCCACTTCAGGAACCAATACAGCACCCGCCGACCCTATCCCTGCTGGCGCTGCGTGACCCGCTCGATGAACTCGGCGGACTCCGCGAAGATCCTGGGGGCGTCGTTGTCGAGGGTCGCGACATGGAAGCTGTCCGCCAGCACCCGCTCCTCGAAGTCCTTCGACGACAGGCCCGCGTTGAGGGCACGTGAGCTGGAGATGTCGACGACATGGTCGTCGGCAGAGCGGAAGAACAGCACCGGGATGGTGATCCGGGGCAGGTCCTTGCGCAGCTCGGCGTAGCCGGCGAACATCGAGGCCGCCGCCCGGAGCGGGGTCATCGGATAGCCGTGCTCGTCGGCCCCCGGCTTCTTGATGTCGTTGGCGATGCCGGGCATCGCGGGCACCACGTGCTTGAGGACCGGCAGCAGCTTGACGTCCTTGCGCTGGGTGTCGACAGCGGGGTTGACGATGCAGATGCCGGCCAGCTCGTCCCCCTTGTCTGCGGCCAGGCGCAGGCAGAGCGCGCCGCCCATCGACAGTCCGACGGCAACGACCTCGTCGTTCTCGGCGGAGAGCTTGTCGTAGGCGCCCTCGACCGTCGCGACCCAGTCCGCCCAGGTGGCCTTGTTGAGGTCCTGCCAGCGCGTGCCGTGGCCGGGCAGCAGCGGCATCTCGACGGCGTACCCCCGAGCGGCGAGGTCCTCGGCCCACGGCCGCATGGACACCGGGTTGCCGGTGAAGCCGTGCTGGACGAGGACGCCGATGCGGCGACCGTCGGTGAGCTCGGGCTTCGCGGGCAGGGACATCGGGGCGACCAGCGCGGGGTCGAGTGCCGCTGGGGGCGCACCGCGGAACGGGATCTTCACAGCGCACAGTCTGCACCAGGTCCGCCACCGATCCGGGGTGTGATCGCAGCGCGCCCCGAAACCAGGCGCCGGGTAGCGTGACCTGCGTGACCACTCCTGGCGACGAGGGCCGCACCGAGACGGCCTGGCTCGAGATCGTGGAGCACTACGGCGAGCGGCCGGTGCTGCGCGACGACGAGCCCTCCACGCCCCGCGCACCCGAGCCGGGCGCCGACGACGTCGAGGACGTCGAGGACGTCGAGGAGCCGGACGAGGCCGACGTCGAGGACGAGATCGCGGCAGTGGAGAGGTTCCGCCCGCCGACCGCCCCGCCGTTCCCGGTGCCCCGCACCTGGCAGCGCGGCGTGGCGTGGTCGGGCCTCCTCGTCTCGCCCGCGCTGGCGCTGATGATCGGGCTCTTCTCGATCTACGTGAACCCGCTCGTCGGCTGGGCGCTGGTGATCTGGTTCGTCGGCGGCTTCCTCTACCTCGTGCTCGAGATGCCGCGCTCGCCCCGCGACCCCTGGGACGACGGCTCCCGCGTCTGACGAGGGTCGTCCGCGGGCCAGGTCACGCCCGCCAGCAGCAGGGCACTGCCGATGAACATGTAGTAGTTGACGAACCCGAACTTGGAGAAGAGGACGGACGTCAGGAGGCCCAGCCCCACGCACAGGCTGAAGGACGTGGGGCCGGGCGTCGTCCGCAGGGCCACGAAGGCCGAGACCACCAGCCCGGCGAACGGAGACGCTGCCAACGCCCAGCGCGGGAAGTCACCGAAGGCGGCTCTCAGGCCCGGCAACAAGGAGATCGCGTCGTCACGGAAGGGCTGCTTGAACTGCAGCTCCACCACGGACCTGAAGAAGGCGTGCGGGTCCATCAGCACGAAGGCCCCGACGACGACCGCGCCCAGCGCCGCGGCACCCAGCAGGACGCGCCAGCCCGCCCGCCGCAGGACGGGCCAGAGCGCAGGCAGGAAGAACAGGGCGTACTGCTTGGAGGAGAACAGCAGCCCGAGTCCCAGCACCGTGGCCCACCGCTTGCCTCGCAACAGTCCCCACACGCACAACGTCAGCAGTCCGACCATGAGCGTCTCCACCCAATAGCCGAGGATCACGTAGGAGGTGGCAGGGCTCAGGGCGAGCATCAGGACGGCGGCCCGGCCCAGGTGGTCCGTGGTCATCCGCCAGGCCAACCCGGTCGCGGCCGCGACAACCATCAGGTGCATCCAGGAGACGTCGGCGACCAGGTGCACGGGGAGGTCCAGCAGGAGCGTGGCCGGCAGGTAGGGGAACCCGTACATGACGCGTCCGTCCTGGACGACTCCCGGGCCGTAGTAGATCTCGGTCAGGTCGGGTGGGTAGGGGTTCTCGATGGTGATGGCGTAGGGCGACTGCCCGTGCGCGAGGGCATCCAGTCCCCCGTCGAGGAACAACCCCACGTCGATGACGCCCGACGCCGTCACGATCGCGGCCGAGACCAGCCCCACCTGGAGCACCCCGAGCACGAGCAGGAGGCCCGCCGTCGGCCGGGACCTCAGCAGGACGGCCCGCGTCGCGGTGACCATGACGATCGCCACCACGGTCGCGACCACCGGCACTGACGCGCCTTGGTCGACCAACATCGCGGTGACACCCACGGCGCCGGTCAGGACTCCCAGCACCGTCAGCCACAGCAGCACCCGCGGGTCCAGGAACGCTCGGTCACGTCCCAGGCTGACGCAGATGGCGAGCACCAGGACCGTCAGGGTCACCGCGATGGCGCCCGAGAGAGCCGGCACCGAGACCCAGGGGACGAGCAGACATCCCGAACCCGTCAGGACCGTGAGCCACCTGGCGGCCGGCACCCTGCGTCCGACGTCCGCCTTCTTCACCGGGCGGAGTATGCCAACGACGCGCGGGCGAAGGGTGGCATTCACGACATCGGGCGCGCCTCTACTCCGGCACGGTCCTCGACGTGGGGACGGTGTCCCGGCCTCCGCCGGGGGTGCCGGGCCGATCCTCGTGGCCCGCCGACCGATCCCGCCCGGCCACCGGGTCGTCGACCGGCCAGAGGATCGCCGCCACCAGCAGGCCGGTGCCGACGAACCAGTAGTAGTTGCTGAACGCCTGCTTCGACAGCAGCACGGTGCACAGCACCGGGAGCACTGCGGCCAGGAGGAAGGCCGTGCCTCCCGGTCGCAGCCGTCGGGCCAGGAGCACCGAGACCCAGGCGCCGACCAGCGCAGGCACGACCCCCAACACCCACGACGGCAGCGGCTCCGCGAGATCGGCGATCATCGGGAGGAGCGACACCGCATCCTCGCGGAACGGCTGACGGAACTGGAGCAGGACGGCGGAGCGGACGAAGGCGGTCGGGTCCCAGAGCAGGAATCCACCGATCAGCAGCGCCGCACCCACGATCGCCTCGATCGCCCTGCGCCGCCCGGCGCTCCGAGCGACCACCCAGAGGGCCGGCAGCGCGACGACGAGGTACTGCTTGGAGGCGAAGAGGAGGCCGACGACCGGCGCCACCCAGCGCGACCCACGCATCAGGGCCAACGCGGCCAGGACCAGCAGCAGCGACATCAACGGCTCCACCCAGTAGCCGAGCACGACGATGCTCGAGGTGGGCGCGGCCACCAGGGCGACCGCCATCATCCGGCCGATCCGGTCGGTGGCCGAACGCCAGGCGATCGCCGCTGTCGCGAGCACGGCAGCGAGGTGGATGAACCTCACGTCGCCCAGGATCCGACCGGGCAGGTCCAGCAGCAACGTGGACGGGAGATAGGGATAGCCATAGATCACTCGTCCGTCGACGACCACGCCGGGGCCGTAGTACTGCGCCGACTCGGTCGGCGAGTACACGTCGCGCACGGTGATCGCGTACGGGCTCGTGCCGTCCAGGATCGCGGCGATGCCGCCATTGACGAACTCGGCGACGTCGATCCGGACCGCGACGGTGACGATCGCCACCGACACCAGCGCCGCGTGCAGGGCGGCGAGGCACCAGAAGGCGGCCCGACGAGGCGCCGTGCCGCCGGTCGCACGCACGGCGAGGACGGCGTAGAGCACGGCGATGCCGACGTCGGCGGCCACGCCCACCCCGAGCACCGAGCCGGTCTGGAGGCCGCCGAGCATGCAGGCGACGACCACGATCATCCGCAGCAGTCGTCTCCGGACGGTGTCATCGGTCCGCGGGACCCACGTCGTGGCGGCGGGCGTGCGCGCGCGCAGGACGAACCAGACACTGGCGACCGTGACCGCCGCCAGTGCCGGTGGCACCACCCAGCGTGGCTCGGCCGGTGCGGCGAACATGCAGAAGAGGCCGGTCACCGCGACGACCAGCCGCGCGTCGGCGGACGACGGAACGGCGAGCCTCATGGCGCCCGGACCACAGGCGAGCTCCGAACCATCTCGGCCGCGCCGATCAGGCCCGCACCGGGGCCCAGCCGCGCAGCCACCAGCGACGGCACCGCCCGGTGCTCGGACCCCACCAGTGTTCGCTGCAGCGCCCGCCTTGCCGGCTCCAGCAGCCGTTCACCGGCCGCGGAGACACCCCCGCCGATCACCACGATCTCGGGATCGAGGGCCGCGACGAGGTTGGCGGTGCCCACACCGAGCCAGTCGCCCACCGACGCGAAGGCCCGCCGCGCCACGAGGTCGCCCTCCTCCGCCGCGGAGGTCACCATCGGCCCGGTGACCCGCTCCGGGATGCCGCCGCTCATCTCCTCGAGCACCGAGGGCTGCTCGGCCATCAGCATCCGCGCGTTGCGGACCAGCGCGTTGCCCGAGGAGTACTGCTCCCAGCATCCCCTGCGGCCGCACTCGCACGGATGCCCGTCCGGCACCACCTGCATGTGCCCGAACTCTCCTGCCATGCCGTTGGCCCCCCGGATGACGTGCCCGTCGATGAGCACGGCGCCGCCGATGCCGGTGCCCATGGTGATCATCAACGCCGAGCTCGCGCCCCTGGCCGCCCCGTGGCGCGCCTCGGCGCGGGCCGCACAGTTGGCGTCGTTGTCGAGCAGCACCCGGCAGCCGAGCCGCTCGGTCAGGAGCTCACGCAACGGCTCGCCCTGCCACGGCAGGTGAGGGGCGAACATGACCCGGTCCCCGTGGGAGTCGACGAACCCGGCCGCCGCGACGCCCACACCGGCCAGTCGTCGGGCGCCGGCCGCCTCGAGGATGGCCTCGACCAACGCGTCCTCGACCCGGCTGGTCAGCACCCGTCGCCCGGGCGTCGTACGCCGCGCGGTGGCCGAGACCGTGCCGTCCTCGTCCACCACCCCGGCGAGCACCTTGGTGCCGCCGATGTCGACACCCACCACGACGCCCGCAGGTGGCGGGCCCACGGTGCTCATGCGTCCTCGGGCCACTCGTCGCCGACGTCGATGTGCTCGACGCCATCGTGGTCCTTCGCCTCGCCGTCGGCGCGCGGGTCCGCGGTGGCCAGGATCGCCGCCGCCGCCTGCGCCAGCGACGTCATGGCGGTGGCGAGGTGCGTCGTGACCTCCGGGCTGAGCTGGCGGACCGCGTGGACGGTGCGGCAGACCGGGCACACCGTGCACTCGGCCGACCCCGTCGCGAGGTGTTCGTCGAGGTCGTGGGCGGAGGCGGCGACCTGGGCGGCGAGCCCGGTCAGACCCTCGCCCGCCTCACTCGCGTGCTCGCGCGCCCACCCGGAGAGCGCGCCGAGGAGCTTGGCCGCCTCCTCGCCCAGCGATCCGACGTCGTGGGCCTCACCCGCGTCGCTCACGTGGCCTCCTGTGCTGCGGTGTCGGTCGTGGGATCGGTGAACCTGACCTGCAGCTCCCCGTCGTGGACGCGCGCCCCCGCGACCCGATATCGCGCCAGCCCGGAGGGCAGCGTCACGAGGCGACGATACGACGCCACCGACACCACGAGCTCGTCACCCTTGCGCGCGAGGCGGACGTCGTCCCGCCCGGCCAGCGGCAGGGGCATCGACAGCACCGGGCCGCTCGCCAGCGACCGCACGCTCATCGGCGGCCGGGGTGCCCCGGCGGCGAGCGGGTCGGTGTCGGCATACACGTCGCGCGCGAGTCCGAGCAGCTGCTCGCGCCCCACCGGCTCGCAGTCGCGGTAGACCGAGGTGCGCAGGTCCAGGCCCGCGAAGGAGTCGGCGGCATCGGCCAGCACCCGCGCCTGCGCCTGGACCCACGTCGCACGCCACGGATCGGCGCCGCCGTCGGGGAAGACCCGGTTCACGATCGCCGCGTCCACTCGATAGCCGAACAGTGTCAAGAAGGTGTAGGCGCGTCGGGCCTCCGCCAGCACCACAGACTCCGGGGTGAGGACGAGCCGGACCGAGGTGTCGGGTCCGGTCAGCAGTGCCCGTGCGTCGTCGAGCTCGGCATGCAGCCGCTCCATCGCGTCGAACACCGAGTCACCGGGCATCGGCACGCCCGTGGCGCGGGTCAGTACCGGCTTGAGCGCCTTGACGACGCGCCGCTCCACGGGCAGGACACGGGTCATGTACCACCCGAGGGCCTCGGGCAGCGCCAGCAGTCGCAGGGTCTCGGCGGTCGGTGCGCAGTCGACGACGAGCACGTCCCACTCCCCCGACCGCGCCTGCCGGCGCACCTCCAGCAGCGCCAGCACCTCCTCCGCGCCCGGGATCACGGTCAGCTCCTCGGCCGTCACCGGGTCCACCCCGGCCACGTCGAGGACACTCAGGAGATAGCCTTGGATGTCGGCCCACGACTGCTCGAAGCGCGCCTGGGCGTCCACGTGCTGCAGCCATAGGTGAGGGGCGACCTCGCTGGGCTCGGCAGTGGCGGGGACGGCCAGGGCGTCGGCCAGTGAGTGCGCGGCGTCGGTGGAGAGCACCAGCGTGCGGTGACCGGCGGCGGCGCTGGCACAGGCCGTGGCCGCCGCGAGGGTGGACTTGCCGACACCGCCCTTGCCGGTGAAGAGGAGGATCCGCATGCGGGTCCCGGGCGTCAGAGCGACTCGACGCGCTTCTTGAGGCCCTTCAGCGCGGTGTCGATGAGGATCTTCTCGCCCTTGCGCTTGAGCATGCCGATCAGCGGGATGCTCACGTCCAGGGCCAGGCGGTAGGTGACCTCGGTGCTGCCGTCGCCGCGCCCGGCGAGCGTGTAGGCACCATCGAGCATGCGGAGCATGTTGCCCTCGACGAGGGTCCAGGTGACCTCGCGGTCGCCGTCCCAGTCGTAGGCCAACGTGTACTCGTCCTTGATGGGCGAGACGTCCAGGGCGAAGAAGACCTGCTGGGCGCGACCGCCCGTCCCGGCCTCGGTGACCTCCGCCTTCTGCACACCCTTGGCCCACTCGGGGTAGGAGCCGAAGTCAGCGATGACGGCCATGACATCGGCCGGCGGGGCATCGATCGTGATCGACGAGGAGGTCTGTTCGGCCATGCGCCGGAGCCTAGCCGACGGACCCGGGCGTGTTCGGAGCCAGGACCCGGGCGATAACCTGCGCTTCGCAGTGACCACGAGCAGGAGGTTCCATCGTGCGTGAGTTCTCCACGCCGCTCTCGATCGCCATCCCCACCATCGGGAACCTCACCGACGACGTCGTCGCCAACGCGCGTGAGGCAGGTACGACCGCCGTCTTCAGTCGTGCGACCGCCCACGGCTGGGAGGACGTCACGGCCGCTGAGTTCCTCGCCGAGGTCCAAGCGGTCGCGAAGGGCCTCATCGCCGCCGGGGTCGTTGCCGGCGACCGGGTCGCCGTGCTGTCCAAGACCCGCTACGAGTGGACCCTGTTCGACTACGCCATCTGGTTCGCCGGTGCCGTGTCGGTGCCGATCTACGAGACCTCCTCGGCCGAGCAGATCGGTTGGATCCTCCAGGACTCCGACGCCCGTGCGGTCGTGGCGGAGGGACCGGAGCACCTCGCCCGTGTGCGGGAGGCGCGCGAGTCCGCCGACCTGGCCGAGCTGCAGCACGTGTGGTCGATCCAGGACAACGCGGTCGACGTGCTCGGCAGCCTCGGCTCCGACATCTCCGACGAGGTCCTGGAGGAGCGGCGCACGTCAGCCACACCCCTCGACCTGGCCACCCTGATCTACACCAGCGGCACCACCGGGCGGCCCAAGGGCTGCATGCTCACGCACGGCAACTTCATGTTCGAGCTGGGCGTGGCCGTGGACGAGCTCCACGAGCTCTTCGACACCGAGGGTGCCTCGACGCTGCTCTTCCTGCCCCTGGCCCACGTCTTCGCGCGGATCATCCAGGTCGGGGCCGTCAAGAGCCGGACCCGGATGGGGCACAGCGCCGACATCAAGAACCTGGTCGCCGACCTCGGAGAGTTCAGGCCGACCTTCATCCTCGCCGTCCCCCGGGTCTTCGAGAAGGTCTTCAACTCCGCCTCGCAGCGCGCGACCGCCGACGGCCGCGGCACGATCTTCGACCGCGCGGCCGACGTGGCGATCGCCTGGTCCCGGGCCCTCGACGGCTCGCGGGTGCCGGTCCGGCTCCGCGCCCAGCACGCGCTCTTCGACAAGCTGGTCTACGGCAAGCTGCGGCAGGCGCTGGGCGGCTCGTGCGCACACGCCGTCTCCGGTGGCGCACCGCTCGGCGATCGGCTGGGCCACTTCTACCGCGGCATCGGCCTCACGGTGCTCGAGGGCTACGGCCTCACCGAGACCACCGCGGCACTCACGGTCAACCTGCCCGACGCGCAGAAGGTCGGCACGGTGGGTCGCCCGATCCCGGGCACCAGCGTCCGGGTCGCTGACGACGGCGAGCTGCTGTTCAAGGGCGGCCAGGTCTTCGCCGGCTACTGGGGCAACGACGTGGCGACCAGCGAGGCCGTCGACCGCGACGGTTGGTTCCACACCGGCGACGTCGGGGAGGTCGACGACGAGGGCTTCGTGCGCATCACCGGGCGCAAGAAGGAGATCCTGGTGACGGCCGGCGGCAAGAACGTCGCACCGGCCGTGCTCGAGGACCGCCTCCGCGCCCACGCCCTCGTCGACCAGTGCCTGGTCGTCGGCGACGGGCAGCCGTTCATCGGCGCCCTCGTGACGATCGACCGGGACACCCTTCCGGCGTGGGCCGAGCAGCACGGCAAGCCCGCGGACGCGGACGGCCTCGTGGACGACCTCCTCGACGACCCGGACCTCGTGGCCGCGATCCAGGATGCGGTCGACGACGCCAACAGGGCGGTCTCCAAGGCCGAGGCGATCCGCAAGTTCACCATCCTCCCCGGCGAGTGGACCGAGGAGGGCGGCCAGCTCACGCCGAGCCTCAAGCTCAAGCGCAACGTCGTCGTCCGCGAGAACCGGGACGAGATCGAGGCGCTCTACCTCGCCTGACGAACGGGGACATGACTAGGGCGGACTAGTCACATCGGACTACCCCTGGGCCACCTTCGGGTGGTTTGTGAGGCTTAGCCCCCGTCGCGTTCCCACCCCGTCCTAAGGTCCTCGTGCACGAGGGGCAGTCGGGTCCTCTCGGGTACTGGAGACAGTGACGCAGCAGGCGCCACCGTCAAGAGTCAGCACACCCCGGCACGTTGCTGAGTGCATCCACCCCGTGGATCTGACTTAAAAGGATTGCCTGATGGCACGTCGTTCCGTACTCCTCGCCCTCGCCATCGTCACGGCCCTGGTCGGGACCTTGCTGATCGTGATGTACGTCCAGGGCATCGACAGTCGTGCCACCGAGGGCCAGGAGCTGGTCGAGGTGCTGGTGGCCAAGGGCGTCGTCGACGCCGGCGAGTCGGTCAGCGCCGCCGAAGAGGCCGGCAAGTTCGAGAAGACCGAGGTGCGTCGCGAGGATCTCGTGCCGGGCGCCCTCTCCTCCTCCACCAGCGTCACCGGCCTGGTGGCGACCGGCAGCATCTATCCGGGTGAGCAGCTCATCGCCGACAAGTTCGGCTCTGTCGGCGACACCCAGAGCCTGGTCATCCCCGACGACAAGCTCGCCATCTCGGTCGAGCTGACCGACTCCGAGCGGGTCGCCGGCTTCGTCAACCCCGGCTCCGAGGTCGCCGTCTTCGTCACGGTCAGCGACCCCAAGTCCTTCACCCGTGTCCTGCTCACCCGCGTGACGGTGATCGGGGTCGGACAGACCACGACGACCTCGCGCACCGTGACCGACGAGACGGGTGCGCAGACGATCGAAGAGATCCCCAAGACCATCCTCACGCTGGCGCTGTCGCAGAAGGAGACCGAGAAGTTCGTGTGGGGCGACCGATTCGGCGACCTCAACTTCGCGCTCCTCAGCGACAAGACCAAGATCAGCGACCAGGCCGGCACCGACGCCCAGATCGCCATCCCCGGACTTCCCGCGGTCGTGGGCTGACGATGACCGCCATCCTCGAGACGGATGCCGCCCAGCGGTCCCTCCTCCAGGCGATGCTCCACGGCTCGACGTCAGTTGGCAGCACGGACGCGCTCTACACCCATGTGAAGGACGCCGACCACGAGTTCGCCGTCGTGATCGGGCCGAGCATCACCACTGAGGACGCGACCGAGTTCGCCCAGTGGGCCCGGGTCAACCGACCCGACCTGGGGGTGATCCTGCTGCGCGAGACGGTGGACACCACAGCCTTGTCGATGGCCCTGCGCAGCGGCATGCGTGAGGTCGTGCAGAGCAAGGACCTCGCGGGCATCACCACGGCCGTCCAGCGGGTGCGCACGGTCGCCAGCGCGATCGGCCAGACCATGCAGGGCGAGGTCAGGGCCGCCGCAGACCAGGTCAAGGCCCGCATCGTGGCGGAGGCGGAGGCTGAGCGAGCGGCCGCGGAGGCTCCGCAGGGCAAGGTGTTCACGGTCTTCTCGACCAAGGGCGGCGTCGGCAAGAGCCTGGTCGCGGTCAACACGGCCGTCGCCATCGCGCAGCTCGGGCACCGCGTGTGCCTGGTCGACCTCGACATCAACAGCGGCGACGTGGCGATCATGCTCCAGCTCGCCCCCACCCGGAGCGTCAACGACGTCGTCGGCTTCGGCGGCGGCCTCGACGAGGGCGCCATCGAGTCGCTCATCACCCCGCACGCGGACAACCTCTCGGTGATCGCCGCACCGGTTCACCTGGACTCCCCCGACCAGGCCTCCGGCGAGGAAATCGGTCAGCTGCTCGACGGGCTCAAGGCGATGTTCGAGTTCGTCGTCGTCGACACCTCGGGCGTCTTCGACGACCAGGCCCTCGCCGCCCTCGACCGCTCCGACACCATCGTCCTGGTCGGCACCCTCGACATCCCGGCCCTCAAGGGCGTCAAGCTCGCCACCAGCACGCTGGACCTGCTGAACTTCTCGCGCGACTCCTGGTCGTTCGTCCTCAATCGCGCCGACGCGAAGGTCGGCCTGACCCAGGCCGAGTTCGAGTCGACCCTCGGCCTCAAGGCCGACGCCACCCTGGTCTCGAGCCGCGAGGTGCTGGCCGCGGTCAACCGGGGTGAGGCGCTCGTCACTGCCTACCCGGCCAACCCCAACAGCAAGGCCCTCGCCGGCTTCGCGGCGACGCTCGTCAAGGCGAACGCCTCGGCAGGGCCCGACTCCACCCCTGGTCGCAAGACCAGTCGTCTCCGCCTGAGGAAGGGCTGACATGAGTCTCACCGATCGGCTGGCTGCCGCCTCCCGCACCCGCACCACCGACACCCTGACGCCGGGCGGCACCACCGGGGCCACTCCCGCGGGGGCGTCGTCCACCAAGACCCCGGTCAAGCCCGAAGCCACGGAGGCCGGTCGCCGACGCGCTGCCGCGCGCAGCATCAGCGACCCCTTCAAGGAGCTCAAGCGCATCGTCCACGCCCGCCTGGTGAGCACGCTGGGACCGACGCTGTACGACGCGCACCTGACGCAGTCCGACCTCGAGCAGCAGGTCCGGCTGGCGCTGCAGACGACGCTCGCCGAGGTGGACATGCCGATGTCCTCGGCAGACAAGTCGCGCATCTCCCAGGAGATCGCCGACGACATCCTCGGCTACGGCCCGCTCGAGCCGCTGCTGCGCGACCCGGACCTGTCCGAGGTCATGGTCAACACGTTCGAGGACATCTACGTCGAGCGCAGCGGCAAGCTGGTCAAGGTGGACACCGCCTTCGCCGACGAGGCGCACCTGCGTCGCACGATCGACAAGATCGTCAGCAAGATCGGTCGCCGCGTCGACGAGACCAGTCCCATGGTCGATGCGCGCCTGCCGGACGGCAGCCGCGTCAACGCCATCATCCCGCCGCTGGCCCTCGACGGGTCCAAGCTCACCATCCGCAAGTTCTCCGAGGACCCCTACACGGTCGAGGACCTGATCGTGTTCGGCACCCTCAACCGTGCCTCGGCCGACCTGCTCGAGGCCTGCGTGCGCGGTCGTCTCAACATCCTGGTCTCCGGTGGAACGGGTGCCGGAAAGACGACGACGCTCAACGTCCTGTCCTCCTTCATCCCCACCGACGAGCGGATCGTCACGATCGAGGACGCTGCCGAGCTCCGGCTGGTGCAGGACCACGTGCTGCGCCTGGAGTCGCGCCCACCGAACATCGAGGGCAAGGGCGCGGTGACGATCCGCGACCTGGTCAAGAACTCGCTGCGCATGCGCCCCGACCGTGTGGTGGTCGGTGAGATCCGTGACGCCGCCGCCCTCGACATGCTGCAGGCCATGAACACCGGTCACGACGGGTCGATCTCCACCCTGCACGCCAACACCCCGCGCGACGCCCTCTCCCGCCTCGAGACCATGGTGCTCATGGCGGGCATGGACCTCCCCGTCCGTGCCATCCGCGAGCAGGTGGCCAGCGCGGTGGACCTGATCATCCAGCAGTCCCGCCTCAAGGACGGCACCCGGCGCATCACCGCGATCACCGAGATCGTCGGCATGGAGGGTGACATCGTCACCACGCAGGACGTCTTCCTCTTCGACTACGCCGCCGGCGTCGACGAGCAGGGCAAGTTCAAGGGTGGCCTCGAGTCGACGGGCCTGCGACCGCGGTTCCTCGAGCGGCTCGCCGACCACGGCGTTCACCTCAACCCTGCCGTGTTCAACATCGGCGCCGCGCGATGAGCGCGCTGCGGCGCTGGGGCACGTGCGCTGCTGCGGCGACCATCGTGCTGCTGGCCGCCACCCCGGCGCTCGCCGCCGACGAGATCACCATCGACCACGTCGAGACCGACCGTGGCACCGTCAACCTTCTCGTCTCGACCGACGGCCTGCCCGAGGGCACGAGCCTCGACCAGTCCGACGTCTACGTCGAGCTCAACGGCAGCGCCGTGGAAGCGACGTGGAAGCTGGTCGACGACGGTGACATCAACCGCTCGACGGTCATCGTCCTCGACGCCAGCAACAGCATGAAGGGCCGCGGCAAGTTCGCCGCGGCGACCAAGGCCATCAACGCCTTCCTGGACAGCGCCCCCGAGGACGTCCGGATCGGCCTGGTGGCGTTCGCCGGCAAGATCACCACGACCGTCTCCCCCACCATCGACCACGCGGACGTGCGTCAGGCACTCGCCGACGTCACGCTGGGCAAGGGCACCAGCGTGTACGACGGGATCGTCGAGGGCGTCCAGCTCCTCGACAACGACGGATCACGCAACCTCCTGGTGCTCTCGGACGGCGCCGACACGGGCAGTGACATGACCCTCGCTGTCGCCACGTCCGATGCGGTGGCAGCCGGGGTCGTCGTCGACGTGGTCTCCCTCGAGTCGGCCGCGCGCACCGACGAGCTCGCCTCGGTCGCCGACGCGACCAACGGCTCCGTCATCCCGGCCGATCCCGCGGTCCTGACCTCGGTCTTCAACGAGCGGGCCTCCGCCCTCGCGCAGCAGCTGCTGGTGACCTTCCAGGCGCCCTACGGCTCCGGCGCGGACGCCAACATCGACGTCGTCGTCGAGTCGGACGGCACCCAGTTCCACGACACCGCCTTCGCCACCCTGGGTCCCGGCTTCGAGGTTCCCGACGTGGTGGATTCCGGCAAGTCCCTTGTCGGCAACCAGGCCATGCTTCTCGGTGCCGGTGCGCTCGGGATCGGGCTGTTCGGGCTCCTGGCGATCGCCCTGGTCGGCGCCGGGGACAACCGCTCCCAGTCCGTGCGGCAGCTGGAGGCCTACTTCAACGGCACGGGAAACGCCAAGCTCACCAAGAAGCAGCTCAGGTCGGCCAGCTCCGCTGACCTCAAGGGCTCCGCGGTCTCCGTCGCCAACAAGTTCGTCAGCGCCGACCTCGAGACCCGGATCTCCCAACGACTGGCCGGCGCAGGCTCGGCACTGACCGCCTCCGAATGGGTGCTGGTCCACGTCGGGATCGTCCTCGCCGGAGGAGTGGTCGGACTGCTGATGGGCGGCATCCCCCTGAGCATCCTGTGCGTGCTCCTCGGCGCGATCGTGCCGTGGTTCTACCTCAAGTTCCGCCACGGGCGCCGGTTGAGCGCCTTCAACGGCCAGCTGGCCCAGACCCTCGGACTCATGGCGGGTGGTCTCCAGGCGGGGCTGTCGCTGCCCCAGGCCATCGATACGGTGGTCCGCGAGGGCAACGAGCCCATGGCCGGTGAGCTTCGCCGAGCACTCGTCGAGCAGCGACTCGGCGTCGACATCACCGATGCCCTGGACGGTGTCGCCGAGCGGATGGAGAGCAACGACTTCTCCTGGGTCGTCATGGCGGTCCGCATCCAGCGGGAGGTCGGCGGCAACCTGGCGGAGATCCTGCACACCGTCTCGGCCACCCTGCGCGAGCGCGAGTACCTCCGGCGCCAGGTCAAGGCCCTCAGCGCCGAAGGACGTCTGTCCGGCTACATCCTGGTGGGACTGCCCCCGATGATCTTCTTCTACATGACCTTCGCCAACCCCGACTACGTCCGGGTCCTCTACACGACGCTGCCCGGCTACCTCATCCTGGCTGCCGCAGGGTTCCTGCTGGCGTTCGGCGGCTTCGCCATGTCCAAGCTCGCGACCGTGGAGGTCTGACATGATTCTGTGGATCGGCGCCGGACTCATCTTCCTGGCTATTGTCAGTGCCATGTCCATCATGGGCGTGGTCAGCAAGGAACGCCGCGGAGTCGCACGCTCGGTGGCGGCGATCCAGGCCATGAGCCAGAACACCCCCGACATGCTCAAGACCGAGCTCGAGCGGCCCTTCGCCGAGCGTGTCCTCGGTCCCCTCGGTGACCAGCTGGTCGGCACCGGACGCAGGCTGGCGCGCGCCGACACCGCACAGCGCCTCGAGTACCGCCTCAACGTCGCGGGCAACCCTCCCGGGTGGGACGCCAACCGTCTCATCGGTCTCAAGGTGCTGGGTCTGGCCGTGCTCGGCGGCCTGGGCTTCCTCTACCTGGCCGGCCAGGACTGGCCGTTCGTGCGCGTGGTGCTCGGCGCCGCCCTCCTGGCCTCCTTCGGCTACGTACTGCCCAACATCCTGCTGCACAACGCCGGCATGAAGCGCGAGAAGCTCATGCGCAACGCGCTCCCCGACGCCCTGGACCTCCTCACCGTCTCGGTCGAGGCGGGCCTCGGCTTCGATGCCGCCGTCGACCGTGTGGCCCGCAACACCGACGGCCCGCTGGCCCAGGAGTTCGCCCGCCTGCTCCAGGAGATGAACATCGGCGTCGGCCGGACCGACGCGATGCGGGCGATGGCCGAGCGGACGTCGCTCGACGACCTGAAGTCGTTCTGCCTGTCCATGGTCCAGGCAGACAGCCTCGGCATCCCGATCAGTCGCGTCCTGCGGATCCAGAGCGGGGAGATGCGCACCAAGCGCCGCCAGCGCGCCGAGGAGAAGGCGCAGCAGGTGCCGATCCGGATGATGATCCCCCTGGTGCTCTTTATCCTCCCCTGTCTCTTCCTGGTGATCCTGGGCCCGGCCGGCATCCAGATCGCCACGACGTTCAGCACCCAGTGACCTGATGCGCGGCACCGATCGGGCGGACGCCGGCGCAGTGAGGCCGCGACTGCTCTACACGTGGCGGGCCACCACGGCGGTCCGGGTCTTCGGTCTCGCGCTCGCGGCCGGGATCGTGCTCTCCGACGACCAGGCCGGCGTGTCCTGGCCCTTGCTGGCCGCTCTGGTGGTCATCGCCAGTGCCGGGGCGGCGCTCGACTGGACCCCCGAGCTCGGCAGGACGTCCTGGACGGCAGCGGCCGAGATCCTCCTGGCCGCGCTGATGCTGGCCAGTGCGGGCGCCTCGCCGGGGCTCTACGCCTACCTCGCTGTGCCGCCGGTGCTCACCGGCGTACGACACGGCCTCGTCGCGACGTTCAACGTGACGCTCGTCGGCGCCCTGGGGGTGTTGGCTGCGGTGGCGGCTGCTGCCGGGTCGGACCCACGCCCGGAGCTGACCGCCGCCGGCCCATGGCTCCTGAGCGGCCTGGGGGCAGGCGCGCTCACGAGCTGGCAGTCGCGGTCCCTGCGCGACCAGGACGCCCGGCGCGCGCCCTACCAGGCCGCACACCAGCTGATGGAGCGGATCCACCAGCTCGCGAGCACAGGCAACCTCGGCCTCGACAGCGCTTCCCTGGCCACCGACCTCGACGACGCCATGAGGCGCACGACGAGTTGTGCCCGGGCGACGGTCTTCGTCGTGGAGCCCGACGAGACGATCCGGCCGCTCAACGGTGGCGATGACGTCGAGCGCCTGGCCCTGGAGATGCGGCTGCCGAGCTCCGACCGCACGCCGGGAGCCGCGGTCGTCCCCCTGCGCGGAGCCCGGCAGACCCTCGGCTACTGCGTCCTGGTCGGTGTCCCGCGATGGACGCGCGAGCTCGAGGAGCGCGCCCTCGAGGTGGCCGACGAGTTCGCGGTGCGCCTGGACACCGCCGTCCTCTTCGACGACGTGCGCACCCTGGCGACGTCCGAGGAGCGCAACCGGATCGCGCGTGAGATGCACGACGGCGTGGCGCAGAAGATCGTCGGGCTCGGTTACATCGTCGACGAGATCGAGTCGATCAGCGACCAGGGACCGACGCGTGAGCTGGTCTCCGCGCTGCGCGACGAGATCACCCGCCTCGTCTCCGAGATCCGCTTCTCCATCTTCGACCTGCGCCTCGAGGTCACCGACGGGCGGCTGGCCGCCTCGCTGGCCGACTACGCGCGGGAGGTCAGCCACGCAGTAGGACTCCGGGTCCACCTGTCGCTGGAGGAGTCCGGCCCGCCGTTGCCGCCCAGGACGGCGACCGAGGTGTTGCGGGTGGCGCAGGAGGCCATCGGCAACGCGCGCAAGCACGCCCGCGCCCGCAACCTCTGGGTGCGGCTCGACTCCGATGGCTCGGACTTGAGCCTGGAGGTCTCGGACGACGGGATCGGCAACGCGGGTCCCCGCGAACACCACTGGGGCCTGCAGGGCATGCACGAGCGTGCAGACTGCATCGGCGCAGAGCTCGACATCACTCCTCGACCGGGCGGCGGCACCGTCGTCACCCTACGGTCGACCAAGACCGCTCCCCAGGAAGGCGAGACCGCACATGGGCACCACCGTGCTACTGGTTGACGACCACGAGCTGATCCGGCAGGGCCTGGCCCGAGCCTTCGAGCGCGACGAGCAGATGCGGGTCATCGGTCAGGCCGGCAGCGTCAGCGAGGGAGTGCGGGCGTTCCACGACCTCACCCCCGACGTCGTCGTGACCGATCTCCAACTCCCGGACGGTCAGGGCCTGGAGATCGTGCGAGCAGCACGGAGCGTCAGCGACTCGGTCGGGCTGGTGGTGCTCACCATGCACGCCGGCGACGACCAGATCTTCGGCGCCATGGAGGCCGGCGCCTCGGCCTTCGTGGGCAAGGACAGCAGGGCCTCCGAGGTGGTGAGCGCCGCCAAGCACGCGGCTGTGGCCCCGAGGACGTTCCTCTGCGCGGGGCTCAGCGCGGCCATGGTGCGACGCGCCACGGCCCCCGCATCGCCCAAGCTCTCGGGGCGCGAGGAGGAGGTCCTGGTGCTGCTGGCCGAGGGGCTGGGCACCAGCGACATCGCGGGACGGCTCTACCTGAGCGAGTCCACCGCCAAGACCCACATCACGCACATCTACCAGAAGCTCGGAGCCGCCAACCGGGCCCAGGCGCTGGTCACCGCGATGCGCATGGGCATGCTCGACCGTACGTCCTGAGGACCCGCGCGGGCGTGCCATGCCTCGCCGCTATCGGGGGGCCCGGAGATAGTCACATCGGACTATCGATCGGCGGCCGTTCACCCGATCCGCACACGGCCGAAGTCGAGCAGAGTGTTCCTCGACGGGTCCTCGTGGGCTCGGACGGACTCATCAACCAGACCTCAAGGGGACATCCAATGATCGAGAAGTTCATCACCTTCATGCTCGCCGGCCGCGACGAGGAGAAGGGCGCCACCGCCGTGGAGTACGGCCTGATGGTCGCCCTCATCGCGATCGCCATCATCACCGCCGTCACCTTCCTCGGTGGCAGCCTCACCTCGCTGTTCAACAGCATCGGCAGCAAGATCTGATTCCCAGATCCAAGCAGCTTGAATGAGCCGGCGTCGTGGACTCCACGGCGCCGGCTCGTCGCTTCTGTCTCGTAGTTTCTCTCCCGTAGCTTCTATGAGGAGCTGGCACCATGCACCTACCTGAACCCGGCGAGCGCGACGAGCGCGGCGCCACCGCAGTCGAGTACGGCCTGCTGGTCGCCATGATCGCCATCGTGATCATCGGTGCCGTGACCTTCTTCGGCACCAGCGTCTCCGCGCTCTTCTCCATCCCCGCCAACGTCTTCACTCGTTGATCGAACGGGCGTCCCTGAGGTCGTCACACATCAATGCGGTGTGGATACCGTTCAAGGCGACCGGGTCACCGGTCGCCTTGTCTGCGTCCTGCCCGGGCTCAGCCCGCCGCGTCGACCAGCCGCGCTCTCCATGCCTGCTCGAGCTCACTCGACGGCAGGCCGGCACGGCGCAGGGCCGCTCGGACCGCAGCCCCGTCGGCCACGGCGTCGTACACCGACACCAGGCCCTGCTCCCCCAGCCTCTCGGCGACGATCCGACACGCCAGCCAGGCCTGCTCGTAGCTGGCCTGCAGGTCGCCCGCCCGGGTGTCGAAGTCGGCAGCCGCAGGCAACGAGTCGGGTACGCCGTCGCGGCGCGCCACCGCGATCGCCCGTCCGAGGGTCGTCCGGTCCGGGAGGTGGGTCCCGCGCAGGGCCACGTAGTCGGCGAACCCTTCCAGGAGCCACGGCTCCATCGGGGTGCGTGGCGCGTCGGTGGCCACGTGGACCAGCTCGTGGCTCATCACGACCTGCGCGCCGGCGCGACGCAGGCCGGCCGTGACGTCGGGGTTGACGAAGATGTGCACCGGAGCGTCGGCTCCGGTGGGGGTGCCTGCCGTGCTGGTCACCGCCGCGATGCCGGCGTAGGTCCCTGGGGCGACGCCGAGGGTCTCGTCGAGGGCTGCGGAACTCGCGGGGACCTCGACCACGACCGATGAGCGCCATCCGGGCAGCACGCGCCGCACCACGGCGCTCCCCCGGGTCACCCGCCGTGCCACCGCGGCCGCTGCCGAGCGCGTCCCGTCCACCATCACCAGCACGCCGTCCGCGCGGGCCACCGAGAGCTCGCCGCGCAACCACAGGGGCACCCGGCCCCGGCCGGCGGAGCCGAAGCCCATGATCGCGAGTCCGTCACCGTCCGGGACGAACGAGACGGCCACATCGGCCCGCGACGGCGAGGTGTCGAGACCACCCAGACGCCAGGTGAGGTCGACGATCCCGGTCCAGCCGCCGTTGGCAGCCACCGTGCCGACCTGGTCGACGTAGCGGGCACTGACGTCGCGCAGGTCGAGGGCGTCGGCGTTGCGGGCGATGCCGCCCAGCAGCTCGGCCGCACCGCCGTCGCCGTCAGGTGCGAGCACCCTCAGCCCGTCGGGGTCGCGCGAGTCCACCCCGGACACGAACGATGCCACCGCTGCGGCGGCCCGGGCCGGGCTCGCGCGCGCCACGTCGACCGGTCGTGGCTCGACGTCGTGTCGCCCCGAGCGTGTCAGCGCCACGACCAGGGCGAGGCACAGCGTCAGCCCCATCACGAAGACAGGGCCGGCCGCCCACCGCAGTGGGCGACCGACCCTCGAGGTCTGCGTGTCAGCCAGGGCGGACGGCGCCGACGTAGGGCATCGAGTAGAGGCCGGAGACGGCCACGCCCGTGCCCGGGTTCGCCGCGTGGACGATCAGGCCGTTGCCGATGTACATGCCGACGTGGCTGATCGGGCTGTAGTAGAACACCAGGTCGCCCGGCTGCAGGTCGCTCGCGGCGATGTGCGGTCCCGAGCCGTACTGGGCGCCCGAGGAGTGCGGGAGCGAGACGCCGGCCTGGGCCCAGGCACGCATGGTGAGGCCGCTGCAGTCGAAGGCGTTCTCGCCTGCGGCGCCGTAGACGTAGGCGTCACCCACCTGGGCCATGGCGTACTGGACGGCGGCCGCGGCGCGCCCGGAGGCCGGGACGGAGCTGGGCATGCGAGCGGTGCCGCTGCGCGAGGCCAGCAGACGCTCACGCTCCTCGGCCTCGAGGTCGGACAGCACGCTCTTGGCCTCGGCCAGCTTGTCGTCGACCGTCTTCTTCTCAGCCGCGAGCTCGTCGGTGAGCTCGGCGATCTGCGTGGTGCGGGCGTCGGTGGCCTCGCGGCGGATCTCGAGGGCCTCCAGCTCGGTGTCGTAGTCGTCGAGCAGGGAGGCCTGCAGGTCGTTGAACGACGACATCGTGGAGAGGGTGTCGAGGAACGCGCCGGGGTCCTTCGAGACGACGATCTGGCCGACGGTCGAGATGCCCTCGCCCTCGAGCTGTCGCACGACTGCGTCGGAGACCTGGCCCCGCACGACGTCGAGCTGCTCGTCCTGACGCGTCTGGTCGGCCTTGAGCCCGGCGAGGTCGCGCCGGAGGTCGGTCAGGTCCAGCCGGGCGTCGTGCAGACGCTCCTGGGCGGCCTCGGCCTCGTGGTAGAGGCGGTCGACGCGGGCCTTGACGTCACCGATGTCGGGGTCGGCCTGCGCAGGGGTCGCAGGCACGAATGAGATGGCAGCGATCGCGCACAGACCAAGAACGGCCGCGCCAACTCGCTTGCGGGTGTGAGCCACGAGCGGGGGAACTCCTCGGGGTGTCGTACGCCTACCAGGTGAGCTGACGGGTTCGGCACGACGTGTCCTACCCCTGCTCCACGCACCGCTCGCGCGATGCGCCTTGCAGGGGATTCACCCCAGGGGGAAGTGTGGTTCCCCGGCTCGTCGACCACGATGGTGCGGGGGTGTGGGCGACGACTCGGCGCGGCTCCCGAGCGGGTCGGTTGACCCACTTCCACGGAAGCCAGCCCACAGAGTAGACCGGTTCGCCGAGCCTCGCCAATCTTCGGCACATCGTCTCGGGATGCGTCTCATGCAGACTCGATCACCGGCCCGGCCACCGGCTCGACCAGGCGCAGGGGTGGCACGAGGCCCCCCGTGGCCAGCGCGTCGAGCGCGGCGATCTCGTCGTCGTCCATGGTGAGCTCCGGAGGCGGGCCCAGGAGCACCATGACCACGCAGTCGTGGCAGTGCAGGCCGCGCACCACGCAGGTGTCGCAATCGATCCGTGTCGTCATGCTCCGAACGGTGACAGGGGCCACCGACATCGGCCGTGGACGGCCCCGGGGTGGCGGCTCAGTCGCCCGCTCGCACGTAGCAGGTCCACCCTCCCCCGCACGGCCGTGCGGTGAAGCCCGGCTCGGCCACGACCAGTGCCTGCGCGACCGAGCCCGGCTGCACCACGACCACGTCCGCGGCCGCGAGCGCCCGACCGGCGCCCGCGCGTCCGTCCAGGAAGTCCAGGTAGGCGGCCTGGTCCTCATGCCGGAACGCGTCGAGCGGATTTCCCGCCCAGAGGCGCACACCGGCGACCGCCAACGACTCCGACAGCGGGGCCGGGGCCAGCACCACGCCGTCGCCGGCGACGGCGACCACGGCGGCGACGACCTCTGGACGCGCCCCCAGCACGTCGTCCCCGCGCGAGGCGGCGACCGGGACGGCCACGGCGAGGGCCAGGGCCGAGCCCACGAGCACCGGCACCCGGGCCCGTGTCGGGGCCGGGCCCCCGGGAGCGTCGTCGGCCGCATCGGGCGTGGACCCGCGCGCGCCCGCCCACCGGCCGGAACCGAGCACCACGAGCAGGAACAGCAGCCAGACGCCGTGGCGGCCGGCACTGGCGCTCGCGAGGCAGAGGCCGGCCACGGCGACGTACTCCCACAGCGGGCGCCGCGCGCGCAGCAGCGCCGCCACGAGGAGCGCGACCGCCACCAGCATCACGACGTCGAAGGGCTCCCCCAGCGACGGGCGCGCCCACAGGCCCTCGGCACGCTGGGCGGAGACGTTGTCGAAGACCTCGGCGTAGTAGCGGGGAGTGAGCCACCCCTGCGGCGTGGCGCACAGGGCGACCAGGCTCGCCACCCCCACCCCGATCGTCTCGGCCGGACGGAGGCGGAGCCGGTCCACGAGCAGGTAGGCGCCCAGCACGCACACCCCGAGGAGGGCGGCACCGTGCAGGTTGCCCCACACGGCCACCAACGGCACGACCCACCAGATGCCCCGGTCGGGCCGGCGCTGCTGGCGGGAGAGCAGTGCCAGCAGCAGGGCGAAGGGCACCAGCGAGAACGTCTGGGCCCGTACGACGCCCAGGGTGGCCAGGCTGCCGACCACCAGCATCGCGAGGGCCCCGGCCGTTGCGAGGTCCGAGGCGCCCCGGGTGCGGGCCGCGACCGCGAGGACCGCGAGCGAGAGGGCCACCGCCGCGAGGTGGGCGAAGATCGCGACCCGGGAGCCCGTCGCGTGCAGGAGCGAGGCCAGCAGCTCGGCCAGCACCGGCACGTTGTGCCACCCCGAGGTGTCGGCGGCCGCGAACGGAACACCGTCCGGCACCGACCCCGTGCGGCGCACGTGGTCGCCCAGCGCGACCAGCCAGTCCCAGTCCCCACCGATGCCGACGAAGAAGGCGAGGAGCGTCACGCTCACCACTCCCGACAGGCCGGTCCAGCGCCACTGCGCTGCTCCGATCACGTCAGCAGGCCGATCAGTCCCGGCGCGGGGACCACCCGCGCGCCTTCGCGTGCCACGTCGGCTGCCAGGGCCTGGTCGCTGGTGACCACGACGACCACCCGGCCACGGGGCTCGGCTGCCACCAGCTGGCGGATCACGTCGTCCGCGATCACGTCCTGCGGGCTGAACACGACCTTCACCCCTCGTGGTGCCGGCATGACGGTGCGGGAGGAGGAGGCAGCGGCGTCGAAGACCACGGTGGTCTCGGCGCCGGTGCGCGCCACGAGCGGACCCAACGCCGTGACCAGGCGACTGCGCTGGGACTCCAGGCTGGCCGTGCCCCAGGTCTGCTTGGTGACGTTGTAGCCGTCGACGAGCAGGCGGGCGCGAGGCATCCCGAGGGTCTGCTCCAGCAGGGCCGGGGACGCCGGCGCGCGGGAGGCCGGCGCCGCATCGGAGCCCAGGAGACCCGCCTCCACCGCATCTCCGGGTGCCCCTTCGGCGGCTGGGAGCCCGAGCTCGCGCCGCAGACCGGTCGCGGCGTCGACGATGGTCTCCAGGAGGTAGCGCGCCCGGACGGTCGTCTGGTCGCGCGAGGCGCGACCCTCCCGACGCAGGGATGCCAGGGCCCGCTCGGCCTCCTCCAGCTGGGAACGCAGCCGACGGGCATCGGCCTCGGCGCCTGCCGTCGCCAGGGCGGCCGCGGCCTCGGCGGCTGCGCTCCTGGCCACGGCGTCGTCGCGCTCCGTCTCGGCGGTGCGTACGGCCGCACGCGCCTGCCCGAGCCGTTGGCGCAGCACCTTGTGCTCGGCCCGTGCCTGCTCGCGCTCGACACCGTGGGTGGCCCGCAGGTCCACGAGCTCGGCCTGGAGCGCCCCGACCTGCGCGCTCAGCCGATCCACCTCGGTGCGGGTCGACTCCTCGGACTGCTCGGCGAGCCGGAGCTCGTGGGAGACCTCCTCGACGACGGCCTCCCACCCCTCCTCACGCACGAGCCAGGCGCGGGCCGCGACGTCGATTCGATCCCCGTCGTCGGCCGGGAGCACCGCCACCTGGACGGCCGCGTGCTGCCGGAAGGTCTCGTCCGCCAACGCGGTCAGGATGGCCTGACCGCCCAGCCTCGCCCGGCGCGCCGGCGCGAAGCCGGCGACCTTGCGCAGCGGCGCAGGCAGCGGCCCCACCGAGGGCAGCACGGAGGAGACCAGTGCGACGACCCGGGCACCGAGGCGTGTCGGCAGGCCCTCCGGGCTGGTCACCGACGTCCCGTCACCCGGCTGCCGGGTCGGCAGCGATGTCGGCCGAGGCCCGGTCGACGATCTCGATGGCGTCGGACCGGCCGCACCACCGGCAGGCGACCGCCTCGACCAGCTCGGCGTGCACCGACTCCTCCTCGACCCGGGCCTCGCCGGCGAGATCGAGGTGCCAGTACTCCGTCGTGCGGCGGGTGCGCGTCACGTCGAAGCGGGTCAGGTTGCCGCAACCGGCACAGCGCCAGCGCTCGCCGTCGCCGGGCACGCGAAGGTCGGCGGTCTGGTCAGCCACGGTTGCTCCTCAGCTCGGGTGTGTCGCCGGACGGGCGGCGCGGTCAGCGTAGTGCGCGTGGCTTCGCACCATTGTCGGATCCCACGTCTAGCGTCGTGGGACATGAGCACCACCGTCCCACCTCCGACGCGGGAGACCTCCCTCTGGGAGGCTCAGCGCAGCTTCGACGAGCTCGGGCGGCCGTTGAGGGACCTGACGTTCTGCGTCGTCGACCTCGAGACGACGGGTGGTTCGGCCGCCGGCGGCTCGATGATCACCGAGATCGGTGCGGTCAAGGTGCGCGGCGGCGAGGTCCTGGGCGAGTTCCAGACGCTGGTCAACCCCCACGCCGAGATCCCGGCGTTCATCGCCGTGCTGACAGGCATCAGCAACTCGATGGTCCACGACGCGCCGGCCATCGAGTCGGCACTCCCGGCCTTCCTCGAGTTCGCCGCCGGCTGCGTCCTGGTGGCCCACAACGCTCCCTTCGACGTCGGGTTCCTCAAGCACTTCGCCAGCCAGCAGGGCCGCCCGTGGCCGCGGTTCGAGGTGCTCGACACGGCCAGGCTGGCTCGCCGGGTGATCACCCGCGACGACGCCCCCAACTGCAAGCTGTCCTCCCTCGCCAAGGTCTTCGGCTCCTCGACCACCCCCAACCACCGGGCCCTGTCCGACGCCCGCGCCACGGTCGACGTGCTGCACGGGCTGATGGAGCGACTCGGCGGGCTCGGCGTCCACACGCTGGAGGAGCTCCAGACCTTCTCGGCGCGGGTCAGCACGGCCCAGCGGCGCAAGCGCCACCTGGCCGAGGGACTCCCGCACGCCCCGGGCGTCTACCTGTTCCGCGACGAGCGCTCCCGCGTCCTCTACGTCGGCACCTCGCGCGACCTCCGCACCCGGGTGCGGACCTACTTCACGGCCTCCGAGACGCGGACCAGGATGGGCGAGATGGTCGGGTTGGCGAGCTGCGTCACGGGCATCGAGTGCGCCACTCCCCTGGAGGCAGAGGTCCGCGAGCTGCGGCTCATCGCCGAGCACAAGCCGAGGTACAACCGCCGCTCCCGGTTCCCCGAGAAGGTCCACTTCCTCAAGCTGACGCGTGAGGCGTGGCCCCGCCTGTCCCTCGTGCGCACGGTGCTCGACGACGACGCCGACTATCTCGGTCCCTTCTCCTCCAAGAAGACGGCCGAGACGTGCCTTGCCGCGCTCCACGACACCTTCCCGGTGCGCCAGTGCAGCGGCCGGATGCCGCGGATCCCGCGGGGCTCGGCGTGCGTCCTCGCCGAGATGGGTCGCTGCCTGGCACCCTGCGACGGGTCGACCGACGAGACGACCTACGGCGCGGTGGTCCGCCAGCTGCGCGACACGCTGCTGCGCAGCCCCGACGAGGTCGTCGACGCGATCAACCAGCGCATGGCCGTGCTCGCCGGGGGGGAGCGCTTCGAGGAGGCGGGGGTCCACCGGGACCGGCTGGCCACCTTCGTCCGCGCGGCCGCACGCACCCAACGCCTCTCGGCCCTCACCCGGTGCCGGGAGATCGTCGCGGCCCGTCGCGAGGACGACGGCCGGTGGTCGGTGCACGTCGTGCGCCACGGGCGGCTCGCCGCCGCCGGGGTGATCCCACGCGGCGCCGACGCCCACCAGTTCGTCCGCGAGCTCACCGCGTGCGCGGAGACCGTCGGCACGGCCCCGGGACCGGTCCCCGCCGCGACGGCCGAGGAGTCCGAGCGCATCCTGCGGTGGCTGGAGTCACCCGGCGTCCGCCTGGTCGACGTCGACGGCGAGTGGACGTGCCCGCTCGGTGGCGCCGCTCGCCACCTGGCGATCTACGACGCGGCCAACGAGTCGCGCCTCTCCCTGGTGCCCTTCGACGAGCAGCGGCTGCGCTCGCCGGTGCACCGCCCGGTGCGCTGAGTCAGTCCAGCCCGATGCTGAAGGCCGACTCGAGGTCGTGCCGGGAGTAGGTGCGGAACGCGATGTGGGTCTCGGTCTCCGTCACGCCCGCCACCTTGTTGAGCCGGTCGGCGACGACGGCTGCGACGTCCTCGTGCTCGCGCACCCTCACGAGCGCGATCAGGTCGATCGTGCCGGTCACCGAGTAGACCTCGCTGACCCCGTCGAGGGACGCGATCGCCTCGGCGACCTCGGGGATGCGAGCGACGTCGGCCTTCACGAAGACAATGGCGGTGATCATGGCGCCACGATATCGCCGAGGACGGTGATCGCCCGCGCCCGACCGATCGGACGGCGTCGGTAGTCATTTCGGACCATGCCCTCCGCATTCGCCATCGGGACCGGCTCGCGCCGCCTAGCGTGACGAGGTCATCCGTGCCAACGAGGGGAATCCGGCATGTCACGCCACAGCATCGGGTCGCTGTTTCACGCCTGCGCCACCATCGTCTTGGCCCTCGGGCTGGCTCTCGGCATGATCTCGCCGGCCTCCTCCGCTCCCGCCTCCGCACCGACCGGGCTGGGCTCGACGGGGACGACCATCCCCACGCTCACCTGGAGCCGGATGCCCGGTGCCCTCGAGTACCAGGTGCAGGGCTCGGAGTCGGACTCCTTCTCCTCACTCGTCTTCGAGACCGTCACCCACAATGCGGCCTACGTGCCCACCCGCAGGTTCAAGGGCGGTCCGCTCTACTGGCGGGTGCGGGCGACCGACGGCCAGGGGTGGGGTCCCTACTCCCCCGCGGCGGTGTTCAACGTCGCCGTCGTGGCGCCGCCCGGCAACCTCACCGTCTCGGGCGGCCAGGCGACCTCGCCTCCGGTGAAGCCGCCGGTCGCACGCTGGAACGCCGTGGCGGGTGCGGTCAGCTACACCCTGCAGGTCGACGACGAAGGTGACGAGGTCGGCGCGACCACCTACGACACCATTCGCGGCACCTCCTACGTCGTCCCGCGTCCGCAGGCGATGGGCGACTACTTCGTCCGGGTGCGCGCCAACTTCGACTTCGCCCTCCAGACGCAGTTCAGCGCCTGGGTGAAGTACGACGTCGACCGGTTGCCCGACGTCACGGCCGCCACCTGCGCCACCGGCCTCGTGTGCGCCCCCTCCCCGACCGACGGCGTACGACCGAGCGTCAGCGTGCAGGACGTGGTCATGGACTGGGACCCCGTGCCCGGTGCCAGCAAGTACGAGATCTGGGTCGCCAAGGACATCAGCTTCAACACGCCCATCGACGGCCCCCGCGAGGTCTTCGGCACGCGCTACTCGCCCGTCAACACCTACGACAACGCGCCGTACTTCTGGAAGGTGCGCGCGATCAACGCGGCCGGCGAGAAGATGCCGTGGCCGAGCACGCCGAACCAGTTCCAGCGTCGCTGGAACCTGCAGCCCACCCTGCTCTACCCACCGAACGACATCTCGTCCCCGGTCGACGACGACCTCTACTACCAGTGGACCCCGGTCAAGCACGCCAGCTCCTACCGGCTCGACGTCGGCACGGACTCCAACTTCACCCCGGGCACCTACAGCACCTGCTACACCGCACAGACCACCTACACGCCGGGCTACGGTGCCTCGGACGCGTGTGAGCCCCCGCAGGGCTCGGTCGTCTACTGGCGCGTCAAGCCGCTGGACCGACCGACCGGCACGGAGGGCATCTTCTCCGACACCGACCCCGACCAGCCCGACAACCAGGCGGGCCGCTTCGTCTACGACTCGGGGCTGGTGACGCTGCTCTCGCCGGCGTCCGGCGCCGAGCTCGACAACAACGTCGCCCTCCCGACGTTGCGCTGGGCCCCGCAGGTCGACGCGCAGCAGTACGACGTCGAGATCCGCAACGCCTCGAACAACGTGGTCGCCTCCATCACGACCTCCGCGCTGTCGTGGACGCCCTTCGACCGGCTCGCACCCGCCCAGGGCCCGTTCCGGTGGACCGTGGTCGCGGTCGACGGCGACGGGCGGCGATCGCCCAAGCTGCCGCAGGCTCTGGCTCGCACCTTCACCCTGGCGGATGTGGCGCCCGTGGGGACGCCGCTCGCTCCGCGGCCCGGCTCCTACGAGCCCGTCGGGTTCCGCGTTCCGAGCCTGACGTGGAACGGCATGGCCAACGCGGCCACCTACCAGCTGCACGTCTCGGAAGCCGGCTACCAGTTCCCCGACAACGCGACCGAGGTGCTGGGCCGCAGGGTCACCTATCCGAGCATCACCGACCACAGCCGCTTCTTCGTCAAGCCGGGCACCTACACCTGGTGGGTCACCGCCTACGACGTCCAGGGCGACTTCCTTGCCAACGGGAGCACCGCCACGTTCACCATCACCCGACCGGGGGCCGTTGCCGGACAGCGCGTCGCGCTGGACGGACTGGCCCTCGACGCCGACACCGCGTGCGCTGCGGCCCTCGCCAACGCCGGCGCGTTCTGCGACGGGGTCCCGTCGACACCGGTGCTCGACTGGGCGTCCACCCCCGGCGCCGGTGGATACCTGGTCTACCTGGCCTGGGACCGCGACGTCTCCAACCGGGTGCTCGACCCCTACGCGGTCACGATCAACTCGCGGTGGACCCCCACCCGCGACATCCTCAACGCGCTCAAGGACAACGAGTCCCAGGAGTCCTACTACTGGTTCGTCCGTCCGTGCGTGAGCGTCAACCCGATCAGCAACTGCGGTCCCGACCCGGCCAACCAGACCAATGCGGCGACCAACGCGTTCCGCAAGGTCTCACCGGCGGTCAAGCCCTTCCTGCCGGCGGCCGACTCCGTCGAGCGCGGCTCGGAGGTGACCTTCACGTGGGAGGACTATCGCGACACCAACGCGCAGGCCTTCTTCGCCGGTGGCGCCTCGTCCTCGCACCAGTCCGCCAAGAGCTACCGCCTCCAGGTCTCGCAGTCGTCGACCATCACGGACAACAACGCGATCCAGGACGTCACGGTCGACCAGGCCACCTTCACCTCCTTCACCCGGACCTACCCCGAAGGTGACCTGTGGTGGCGGGTCCAGGCCCTCGACGACAACGACAACAGGCTCGCCTGGTCGCCGACGCGCAAGTTCTCCAAGGCCACCCCCACCAACAACCTCGACCCCACGACGACGGTCGCCAACGAGCGCCCGCTCGACGGATCCGCCTTCCCGTCGTTCGGCAGCCACCAGCCGGCCGGGTCCACGACGTTCGCGTGGAGCGCCTACGACTTCGACGGCACCTGGCAGCTGGAGGTCTACAAGAACAACGACACGACCGGTGCGGACGGAAGCCTCGTCCTGCGTCGCGACGTCTACCAGGCGGCGTTCTCGGCCGACGAGCCGATGCCGGCCTCGAGCGAGGCCTACCGCTGGCGCGTGCGCCGGGTGGACGTCAACAACAACATGGCCGCGTGGTCCGACTGGGGCAGCTTCTTCGTCGACCCGGCGAGCCCGGTCCTCGACTCGCCCGCGAACGGGGGCGTGCAGGCGCCCAACGGCCTGCTCTTCCAGTGGCAGCCGCTCGTCGGCGCACGCAACTACCGGGTCTCGCTCCTCTCCGGCGGCGGCGACGAGCTCCAGGCCGACAACACGGCGGCCACGGCGTGGGCGGTCCCGCGTACGGTCCCGACCGGCACCTACCGCTGGCAGGTCACGGCCCAGGACCTGAGCGGCCGGGTCATCGGCACCAGCCAGCGCACGGTCGTGGTCGATGCCCAGCTGGTGGCCACGACGCCGCCGACCGTCCAGGCTCCCTCGGGGACCGGGGTGGGGGCGACCCTGACCAGCACCGCGCCCATGTGGAACCAGTCGGGCGTCACGACCACCTACCAGTGGCTGCGCGACGGCGGCGCGATCGGCCAGGCCGACCAGACGACCTACACGCTGAGCGTCGACGACTTCGGCAAGGACATCTCGCTGCGCGTCACCGGCAGGCGACCGTCCTACGCCGACGGCTCGTCGGTGAGCAACGTCGTGCGGGTCGGCGCGGGTGGATCGTTGCAGGCGACGACCCAGCCGCGCATCACCGGCACCGCCACGCCCGGCAGCACCCTGTCGGTCGAGAGCGGCGCCTGGAGTCAGGCTCCGTCCTCGTTCACCTACCAGTGGCTCCGCACCGGAGCACCGATCCCGCGGGCGACGGGCAGCTCCTACAGCCTGACCGTCGAGGACGCGGGCAAGGACGTCGCGGTGGTGGTCTTCGCGACCAGGAGGGGCTACAGCGACGGTTCCGCCACGGCCCCCTCGCTCGCGGTCGCGAAGCTGACGTCGTCGGCGGCCTTCACGATGAGCACGACGCGCACCAAGCGCACCAAGAAGGTGAAGTTCGGCATCACCGTGTCCGTCCCCGGCGTCGAGGCACCGAGTGGCGTCGTCAAGATCATGGACGGCGTGAAGACGCTGAAGACGATCACGATGGACCCCTTCCGCAAGGGCGTGCTGAAGGCCAGGTTCAAGGTGAAGAAGAAGGGACGGCACAAGATCAAGGTCGTCTATGCCGGGAACGCCTCGACCAACGGGTCGAAGTCGAAGGTGCAGCGCCTCATCGTCATCCGATGACGCGTGTCGCGGGGAATCATCGTGCCGGTCACGGCGGACGTAGGCTGCCGCCGTGACCTGGCTCGCTGACCACTGGCTCGACATCCTCGGTTGGGGCGGAAGCGCCCTTCTCGTCTACTCGCTCCTGCAGGCCAGCGTGCTGCGCCTGCGGGTCCTCAACGCGATCGCCTGCGTGATCCTCATCGTCTTCAACGGCGTCCTCGAGGTCTGGCCGATGGTCGGCATGAACACCGTGCTGGTGGCGATCAACGCCTGGTTCATCGTCAAGATGCTGCAGGAGCGCCACGACGAGTCCGCGTTCGAGGTGCTCGAGGTCGGCCCCGGTGACGCCTACCTGCTGCACACCCTGCGGGTGCACGGCGACGACATCGAGAAGTTCAACCCCGGCTTCGCCCACGACCCGGCCGCGACGCACGATGCCTTCCTGGTGCAGCGCGGCGACGAGACCGTCGGCGTGGTGCTCCTGCACGAGCGAGGAGACACCGCCGACGTCCTCCTCGACTACGTGACCCCGCGCTACCGCGACTTCTCCCCGGGCGAGTTCGTCTGGCGGCGCAGCGGGCTGCTGGCCGAGCGCGGTATCCGGCGTGTGGTGACCAGGCCGGGCATGGTCGGCGCCTACTACGACCGGCTGGGCTTCCGACGCGTCGACGACTCCTGGCAGCTCGAAGTCCCTGCATGATCACCACGCTCGTGCGGCGCGTGGTGCCGCTGGTCGGGCTCGCGGCATGCCTGGTGCTGCTCGTTCGGTTCCAGCATGTTCCTGCCGTGGGCAGCGACGCCTGGCTCCATCTGCGCCTGGGCCAGGAGTTCCGCGACGGATGGGCCCTGACTCGTCCCGGGCACCTGGGCGTCTTCGACTCCGCCACCTGGTACCCGACGCAGTGGGCCTCCCAGGTCGCGATGTCCTGGATGGACAGCCGGTTCGGCATCGGTGGTGTGGTGTGGCTCGCGGGCACCTTCATCATCCTCCTGCCCGTGGTCCTCTACCTGTCCTGCCGGCGCCATGCCGCACCCCTGCCTGCCGCCCTGGCCACCTTCCTGGGCGTGGCTGCAGCCGCTCCGGGCCTCTCCGCCCGCCCCCAGGTGGTCAGCTACCTCTTCATCGCCCTGGTCACCGCCGCGTGGCTCGAGACCGCGCGGGACGGCCGCCCCCGGTGGTGGATCGTCGCGCTCACGTGGGTGTGGGTGCCACTGCACGGCATGTGGGTGGTGGGCGTCAGCATCTCCGTCGCGGCGGTGGTCGGCATCGCCCTGTCCCGCACGTGCGAGCGCCGTCACCTCCTGCGCCTGGCCGCCATCCCTGTGCTGTCCCTCGCCGTCACCCTGGCCACGCCGCTGGGCCTGGACGTCGTCCGGTCGGTGGTGGGGGTCGGCGCCCGCAACGACACGCTCACCGAGTGGGGTCCCCCGGACTTCACGAGCATCAGCGCGCTCTTCCTGGTCCTCATGATCGCCATCGTCCTGGTCGTCACCCTGCGCAGCGGCCCCCTGGACTGGCCGACCCTCGCACTGCTGGGGCTGTCGATGGCGTGGGCGCTCTACTCCCTCCGCACGACGATCGTGGCCGGTGTGATGCTGGCTCCGCTCGTCGCGATCGCCCTGCAGCGCCTCGTCCCCGACATCGGCCGTCCGCGCGGACGTGAGCTCGCCGTGGTCGCCGCGACGACCGTGCTGGCCCGCCTCGGTCTGGCGGTCGTGGCCGCCCAGCGTGCCGACGAACCTGTCGTCGCCGGCTGGGTCGACGAGCGCCTCGACGCCATGCCCGCCGGCACCAAGGTGCTCAACGACTGGGAGCTCGGTCACTACGCGATGGCACGGCATCGGCAGGTGCAGCTGGTCATGCACGGCTACGTCGACCTGTTCACCACCAGCGAGCTCGAGCGCAACATCTCCATCGCCACCGTCGCGCCCGACTGGGACACCGAGGTGGCCGACCTCGATGTCGACTACGGCTTCGTCGACCCGGAGTCCAGCCTGGGCTACGCCCTCGTGCACCAGCTGGGCTGGACGACGATCGAGGGCGACGACGACTACGTCCTGCTGGAGCCTCCGGCTCGGCCCTGAGGTCCTCCGGTGCTCGCGGCGATCCAGCGCGCGAGTGCGTCACGTGCGGCGCCCGAGTCGATGGCCTCGACAGCCCGGGCGACACCGTCGGCCAGGGAGTCCTCCACGGCCAGCTCCGGGTGGGCGTGCACCGCGAGCGCCGCCCCAGCGTTGAGGACCACGGAGTCGCGCACCGGCCCCGTGTCGCCCGCCAGGAGACGACGTACGACGTCGGCGTTGTGCGCCGCGTCCCCACCGCGCAGGTCCTCCGTCGTGGCGCGCGCGATCCCGAGGTCCGCCGGGTCGAGCGTGTGCGTGGTGACCTCGCCGTCCCGCACCCGCCACACCGTCGAGGTGGTCGTGGTCGTGAGCTCGTCGAGCCCGTCGTCCCCGCGGAACACCCACGCGTCCACGCCGCGGCCGGCCAGCACCCCGGCCATCACCGGGGCCATCCGGGGGTCGGCGCAGCCGATCGCCTGGGCCTGCGGGCGGGCGGGGTTGGTGAGCGGACCGAGGATGTTGAACGTGGTGGCGATGCCGAGCTCGCGCCTGGGCACCGCCGCGTGTCGCATCGCCGGGTGGAACGCCGCGGAGAAGCAGAAGGTGATGCCGGCTTCCTCGGCGACCTCCGCGACCCGTGCGGGCGCCAGGTCGAGCCGGATCCCGAGTGCTTCGAGCACGTCGGCCGAACCGGACTGCGAGGACGCGGACCGGTTGCCGTGCTTGACGACCTTCGCACCGGCGCCGGCCGCGACGATCGCCGCCATCGTCGAGATGTTGACCGACATCGACCGGTCGCCGCCGGTGCCGACGATGTCGAGCAGCCGTCCGGGCACCGAGATGGGGTTGGCTGCCGCGAGCATCGCGTCGGCGATGCCGGAGACCTCCTCGACGGTCTCGCCCTTGGCGCGCAGCGCCACCACGAACCCGGCGAGCTGGACCGGTGTCGCCGCGCCTGCGAAGACCTCGTCCATGGCCCATCGCGCCTGCTCGGACGTCAGGTCGGTGCCGGCGACCAGCGTGGAGAGGACATCGGGCCAGGTGTGGGACATGGGATCAGGCTAGTGGCGCGGAGGGACTGCCGACCGCCGGGTTTCAGGTCGTGGCGGGGACCGAGGGGCGCAACAGGCCGATGACCGCCTCGGCGAGCTGGATCGGGTCGATCGGGTGCGGCACGGCGGCCTCCGCTCGCGACCACGTGGCGAGCCAGGCGTCCTGCGGTCGACCGGTCAGCACCACCACGGGAGGGCACTGGTAGATCTCGTCCTTGAGCTGCTTGGCGATGCCCATCCCGCCGGCCGGGACGGCCTCGCCGTCGAGGATCGCCAGGCCGATGTCGCCGCGGTCCATGTTCTGGAGGACGACGGGCTCGGTGGCCACCTCGACGTACTCCAGCTGCGGCAGGTCCGGGTGCGGACGTCGGCCCAGCGCGAGGATGACCTGCTGACGGGTGTTGATGTCGTCGCTGTAGACGAGGACCTTGATCGGGTTGTCGTCGGGGGTGCCGGTGCTCACCCGAGCATCGTATAGGCCCCGGTCCCGCTGGCCGCGCCGGCTGCTCGACCGGCGGGGTCTAGGGGGCGCGTCGCTCCGCCAGGTCGAGTCGCCGGTCCTCCCGCGCAGCCTCCCTCGTCGACTGCCTCACCCACTGGGTGAACAGCACCGCGAAGAACAGCACCCCGATCAGGTCCCCACTGGCCCAGAGGATCCCTCCGGCCAGGTGTTGGTCCTCGATCACCGGCGGCAGCCAGGCGCCCATCGGGCCCTCGCGCAACGCCAGGTAGTGCGCACCACCGATCAGGGTCGTCCCCCCCATGATCGCGACGCCGAGGAAGGCGTGGAACGGCAGGGTCATGAGCGTGAGCAGCACCCGGAACGGGTGGCTCACCCGGCCGGGGACCGGATCGATGCCCATCAGCGGCCAGAAGAACAGCGTGCCGACCAGGACCAGGTGGACGTGCATCATCTCGTGGACGAACGCCGAGGCGAGGCTGGCGTCGTACCAGGAGCTGAAGTAGAGCGCCCACGGGGAGGTGACGTAGAGGACGAAGGTGAGCGGCGCGAAGGCCAGCACCGTGGCCACGCGCGAGTGCAGCGCCACGAGCAGCCACCGGCGTGGGGCGAGCGGCAGCGTACGCAGGGCGAGGGTCACCGGCGCCCCGAGCGCGAGCGCCAACGGCACCACCATCGACAAGATCATGTGCTGCACCATGTGCACGCTCAGCAAGGTGGTGTCGTAGCGACCGAGCCCCGACGAGGTGGCGAAGAAGAACGCGCCCATGCCCAGTCCCACGAACGACAGCGTGCGGCCGACCGGCCAGCGGTCCCCGCGGCGGTGCAGGACGCTCACGCCGAGGAGGTAGAGACCGACCGCCCAGACGGTCACGACGAACGGGACCGGGTCGATGCCCCAGTCGGTGAACACCCTTCCGAGCGTGAATCGCGGAAGGGTCTCGGGGGCGTCCTGGGTGAGCAGGGACAGGGCAAGCAGCACGGTGTGAACTTTATGACGCAGATACACAGGGGGTCGGGGTGCCCTCCACTTGCCGGAGAAGCAATAATGGCGCTCGTGGCGACAGCAACAGCGATTCCGGCATCCCGACTCCACGGGCACCACGACCGACCCAGCATGGTCAGCGTGGGCACGATCATCTGGCTCTCCAGCGAGCTGATGTTCTTCGCGGCGCTCTTCGCCGCCTACTTCACCATCCGCGCGGTCAGCCCCGAGCTGTGGGCCCAGGAGACGGGCAAGCTCAACGTCCCGTTCTCCACGGCCAACACCGCGATCCTCGTGGCGTCGTCGTTCGCGTGCCAGTGGGGCGTCTTCGCCGCCGAGCGCGGCCAGGTCGGCCGAGCCGGCTCGATCCTCAACTTCACCAAGTGGGGCCTGCGCGAGTGGTTCGTCCTCACCTACGTCATGGGCGCCATCTTCATCGGCGGTCAGGCCCTCGAGTACGCCGAGCTGATCCACGAGGGCGTGACCATCCCGAGCTCCGCCTACGGCTCGATGTTCTACCTCACCACGGGGTTCCACGGCCTCCACGTGACGGGTGGGCTGATCGCCTTCCTCTTCGTGCTGGGGCGCACCTACCTGGCCCGGCGCTTCACCCATGAGCAAGCCGTGACCGCCATCGTCGTGTCCTACTACTGGCACTTCGTCGACGTGGTGTGGATCGGCCTGTTCTTCACGATCTACGTCATCAAGTAAGCCCTCCCCCGCTACCGGCAAGGACTCATCGTGCGCGTGCTCAACCGAACCGCTGGTCGCCTCTCCCGGCATCGCCGGGGACCGCTCGCAGGCCTCGCCGTCCTGCTGCTGGGCCTGCTGATCAGTGGCTCCCTCTACACGGCGTTCGCCCCGGCCCAGGCCAACAACCAGGCGAGCGAGACCGACCAGGTCGCGCAGGGCAAGGAGCTCTTCCTCGCCAGCTGCGCCTTCTGCCACGGCAAGAACGGTGAGGGCATCCCCACCGTCCGCGACGGCTACCAGCTCGGTCCCTCGCTCATCGGCGCCGGCGCCGCGGCCGTGGACTTCCAGGTCGGCACCGGCCGCATGCCGCTGGCCTCCCCCGGTGCGCAGGCGCCCCGCAAACCCGTCGCCTTCAACGACGAGGAGACCGCGGCCCTGGCAGCGTTCGTCGCCTCGCTGGCGCCCGGCCCCGCGGTTCCCAACGAGTCGGACTACTCGATCGAAGGCCTCTCCGAGACCGAGCGCGAGGAGGCCATCTCCCGCGGTGGCCAGATCTTCTTGACCAACTGCACCGCCTGCCACAACTTCAACGGCTCCGGCGGTGCGATGCCTCGAGGCGGCTACGCCCCGAGCCTGCACGGCGTCGAGGGCAAATACATCTTCGAGGCCCTGCTGACCGGCCCGCAGGCCATGCCCAACTTCAGCAACGGCAACCTCTCCCCCGACGAGAAGCGGGACGTCATCGCCTACCTCGGCAGCATCGAGGACAACCCCGAGTACGCCGGATTCAGCCTCGGCGGTCTGGGCCCGGTGTCCGAGGGCTTGTTCGCGTGGCTGGTCGGCATAGGCTCCTTGGTGGGTGCTGCCGTATGGATCGCCTCGCACACGACGCGGAGCAAGAAGAGCAAGGTGAACGCGTGAGCAACGACAACCACACGCCTGTGAAGCACGACGACTCGCACGTGCCGGTGCACGCTGCCGCCGAGCCGATCGCCGACCCGGGCCTGGCCCCGCACACCTGGCGCCCGACCGACGTCGACCCCAGGGCCGAGAAGCGTGCCGAGCGCCAGATCGCCGCGATGTTCATAGCGGCCATGATCAGTGCGGTCCTCTTCGTGGTCGCCTACTTCTCCTTCGAGGTCGGTGACAACTGGGACACCTTCGCCGGCATGGGGGCCTCCACCGTCTCCCTCGGCGTGACCCTGGGCATCAGCCTGCTCCTCATCGGCGTCGGGATCATCCACCTGGCCCGCAAGCTGATGGCCGACGCCGAGATGGTCGAGATGCGTCACCCGGCCGCGTCGCCCCCCGAGGACCGCGAGGCCACCCTCGAGGCGCTCAACGCCGGGCTCGACGAGGCCGGCATCGGTCGCCGTCCGCTCGTGCGCAACACCATGCTCGGTGCCGTCGGCGTGCTCGGCCTCCCGGCCGTCGTGCTCCTCCGCGACCTGGCCCCCGGCAGCACCCTCGACATCGGCAAGCTGGCCACCACGATCTGGGAGCCGGGCATGCGCCTGGTGCGCGACGTCGTCGGCACCCCGATCCTGGCCAGCGAGATCGAGGTCGGCGACCTCATCAACGCCGCCCCCGAGGCACTCTTCCCCACCGAGGAGAACGGCTACCCCGAGCTCGAGGCCGGCGACGAGCAGGTCCAGAAGGCCAAGGGCGCGATCATCGTCGTGCGGATGGACCCCGACGACATCATCGCGATGACGGGCCGCGAGAAGTGGACCGTCGACGGGATCATCTGCTACTCGAAGATCTGCACCCACGTCGGGTGCCCCATCTCCCTCTACGAGCGCACCACCCACCACGTGCTGTGCCCGTGCCACCAGTCGACCTTCGACCTCGCCGACTCGGCCAAGGTCATCTTCGGTCCGGCTGCCCGTCCCCTCCCGCAGCTGCCGCTGGCAGTCGACGAAGAAGGACACCTGGTCGCTCAGAGCGACTTCAACGAGCCCGTCGGGGCCAGCTACTGGGAGCGTGAGAAGCAGTGAGCGTCGACACCAGCAAGGTCGCGACCAGCAACCGCACCACCGCCGCGACCACATCGAAGCCCGGCCCTGCCGGCTCGCTGGCCACCTGCGCCGACGACCGCCTCGGTCTGGCCACCGTCATGAAGAAGAACCTGCGCAAGGTCTTCCCCGACCACTGGTCGTTCATGCTCGGCGAGATCGCGCTGTGGAGCTTCGTCGTGCTGCTCCTCACGGGCGTGTTCCTCACGCTCTGGTTCAACCCGTCGATGGGGCACGTCACCTACGAGGGCTCCTACGACCAGCTGCGCGGCATCGGGATGTCGGAGTCGATGGCCTCGACGCTCAACATCTCCTTCGACGTGCGCGGCGGCCTGCTCATGCGCCAGATGCACCACTGGGCCGCGATGATCTTCATCGCCTCGATGATGGTCCACCTGCTGCGCGTCGCCTTCACCGGCGCCTACCGCAAGCCGCGTGAGCTCAACTGGGTCATCGGTTGCATCCTGCTGCTCCTGGGCACCCTGGAGGGCTTCACCGGCTACTCGCTGCCCGACGACCTGCTCTCCGGCACCGGCGTCCGCGCCGCGGACGGCTTCTTGAAGGCCAGCCCCGTCGTCGGGACCTACATGTCGTTCCTGCTGTTCGGCGGCGAGTTCCCGGGCGAGTCGATCATCCCCCGCCTCTACATCGTCCACGTGCTGCTGATCCCGGGCATCCTGCTGGCCCTGATCGCCGCCCACATGCTGCTGCTCGTCTACCACAAGCACACGCAGTGGCCCGGCCCCGGACGCACGGAGCAGAACGTCGTCGGCTACCCGATGCTGCCCGTCTACGCGGCGAAGGCCGGCGGGTTCTTCTTCATGGTCTTCGGCGTGATCTCCCTCATGGGTGGCCTGCTGTCGATCAACCCGGTCTGGAAGTTCGGGCCCTACGACCCGACCAAGGTCACGGCCGGCTCGCAGCCCGACTGGTACATGGGCTGGCCCGACGGTGCGCTGCGCATCATGCCGACCGGCTGGGAGACGGTGCTCTTCGGCTACACGATCTCGTGGAACGTGCTGATCCCGATCCTGCTGCTGCCGCCGCTGATGCTCGTCATCTTGATCCTGCTGCCCTTCCTCGAGGGCTGGGTCACCGGCGACAAGCGCGATCACCACCTGCTCCAGCGTCCGCGCAACGCGCCGACCCGCACGGCCGTGATGGTCGCCCTGATGACCTTCTACGGCCTGCTCTGGGCCGCCGGAGGCAACGACATCATCGCGATCAAGCTGCATGCGAGCATCAACCAGATCACCTACTTCATGCGGGTGGCGGTGTTCCTCGGGCCGATCCTGGCGTTCTGGATCACCCGACGCTGGTGCATCTCGCTGCAGCGCCACGACAACGACAAGCTGCTCCACGGCTACGAGACGGGCGTCATCACCCGCTCCCCCGACGGCCAGTACGCCGAGCGGCACCTGCCGATCAGCACCGCGGCCGCCTACACCCTCACCGCGCGCGATCGCGACGAGGTCTTCACGTCGCAGGGCGACACCGACGCCGCCGGCGTGGCCTCGCCCAACTCACGCTCGGAGAAGCTGCGGGCCCGGCTGTCGACGTGGATGTACGTCCACAACGTGCAGAAGCCCACCGCGGCCGAGCTCGAGGAGGCGCACCACCACGCCGAGCACGAGGCCGAGCTGACATCGGGTCTCGACCACCCGGTCGACGGGCACCAGTTCGACGACCACCGGCTCCGTGACACCGACGACGTGCCGCTGCGCGACCACTGAGCACCATCTGATCAACCCACGACGAGGGCCCGCCGGGATCATCCCGGCGGGCCTCGTCGTTTGCGGGCCCCCTCCCGATCCCGGGTGGTGGTCTCACCACACCTTCGGTCCGCGGACCGTGGCTGGGGCACCCCTCCCCCGCGCGCCGGCGTACGACCCACCCTCGGGCGGTGCGTGAGCCGGATTCCGAGGCTCCACCTAGGTGGGTGGGCCACCACCGAGAACGGGCGCTGGCCACCACCGCGACGCAGGTCATTGACCGGTCGGCGAAGCCTCGGGAGCAACGCCAGCCCCACGGGTGGGGGAAGTCTGACGCGGGTGAGCCGTTGCAACGGCCCATCCGCGCGGGAGTCACCGCCTCAGCGGTGACTCCTGCACGGGGAGGCGCCCTCAGGAGGTCGCCGAGCCCGACTTCCAGTCGGCCGGCGACAGGTTCCAGTCACCGTAGCCGTTGCTGAGGGTCATCTGCCGGTCGGTGCCGGTGTACTCGACGACGTCGCCGCGGCGACTCATCGCATAGAGCCAGCCGGCGTCGGCGGTCGACATGCCGGTGCAGCCGTGAGAGACGTTGGCGTGCCCCTGCGATCCCACCGACCACGGTGCTGCATGCAGGAACTCGCCGGAGTAGGTCACCCGCATCGCCCAGCGCACGTCGTCGATGTCATACGCCTCGGGGCTGTCGCGGTTGATGCCGACCGTCTCGGAGTTCATCCGCTTGGTGGCGAACTTCTCGAGGATCACCTTGGTGCCCGAGCGCGTGGTGAAGCCGGGCTTGCCGGTCGTGATCGGGATGGTCCGCAGCAGCGTGCCGTTGGAGAAGACCTGCATCTGGTCGGTCCGGGCGTCGACCTTGTAGACGTGGGACTCACCGATGTGGAAGTCGATGCTGCGCGACTCCTGGCCGTAGATCCCGTTGCCGGCGGGCAGGCTGTTGACGTCGAGGTCGACCGAGACGTCCGTGCCCGCCTTCCAGTAGGACTTCGGGCGGAAGTGCGCCTCGCGGTCGCTCAGCCAGTACCAGGAGCCGCGCTGGTCCGGCGTGCTCGTGACGTGCATGTGCTTCTCGAAGAGCGCGCGGTCGGTGACGGGCAGGTCGAAGGTGACGACCACCGGCATGCCGACGCCGACCGTCTCGCCGTCGAGGGGCGCGATCGCGGCGAAGGTCTGCTGGTCGAGCGTGAGGTCGACGGTGTGGAAGCTGCGGGTGCGTTCGACGTCACGGCCGTCGGAGCTGGTCGCGGAGGCGGTGATCGTGTAGTCGGTGCCGGGCTCGAGGAGGTCCGAGGACGTCCACGAGTCACCGGCCACCGCGCCGACCACGTCCCCGACCGCCGAGCTGACCGAGACCGCGTCGAGCGTCGCGCCGGTGGTGCTCACGGTGACGGGGGCGTCGATCGGGACCGCGGTGGGGTCGGAAAAGCTGGTCGTCAACCGGACGGGATCGGGTCTGGCCGACTCCGACGCCGCGGGCGAGCCGGAGCCGTCCGCGCCGACCGGGCCGTTCGGGGAGCCGGCCACCGTCGAGTCGCAACCGGTGACGCCCGCGAGGGCCAGCACCGCCGCCACAGCCGCCGTACGACGGCGTGCTGAGCGTGTGTGAACGGACGCGCGAGAGCGCATGCGACGGACCCCCATGAGAACGACAAGCTGAAATCGGACGAGCCCGTCCAGCCTACGGCGTGGACGGGCTCCTCCAAAGACGGCGAGCGCGGGGGCTCAATGGGCGTGCTCACCCCGGTAGTACTCGAAGATGAATCCGCTGAGGACGATGGCACCGACGGCGAAGCCGATGACGACCAGCCACCAGGCCGCGAGCGCGACGCCGTAGACCACCACACCGAGCGCGAGGGCACACCACAGCGGCCACCAGGAGTAGGGCGGGAAGAAGCCCAGCTCGCCGGCACCGTCGGCGATCTCGCCCTCCTTGCGGTCCTCCGGGCGAGCATCCATCTTGGAGGCGTGGAAGCCGAGGTAGAGCGTGATCATGGCCGCCAACAACGCGGTCATCACCAGTGCTGAGGTGCCGGTCCAGTCGCCCGCGAGGAACCAGTAGGCCGGGGCGATCACCGTGAAGAATCCCGTGGTGATGCCGAATATCCAGGCTTCCGCCTTCATCTGTTCTCCTCCTCGGTCGGCTCGGTCGCGTCGTCGTCGGCGCGCTCGCGCAGCATCTCCTCGCGACCGCCCATCTCGGGCGCGTCAGCGGGATCGCCCTCGCGGGCCGCGTCGTTGTCGTCCAGCTCCATGAGCGCGACCTCCGGGTGGTGCAGGTCGAAGGCCGGCGACTCGGAGCGGATCCGGGGCAACGAGGTGAAGTTGTGGCGCGGCGGCGGGCAGCTGGTGGCCCACTCGAGCGACCGCCCCCAACCCCACGGGTCGTCGACCTCGACCAGGGGCCCCTTGGAGGAGACGTAGACGTTATAGAGGAACGGCAGCGTCGACGCCCCGAGCAGGAAAGCCCCCACCGTCGAGATCTGGTTGAGCGTGGTGAAACCGTCGGCCGGCAGGTAGTCGGCGTAGCGGCGCGGCATCCCCTCGACACCCAGCCAGTGCTGGATGAGGAAGGTGGTGTGGAAGCCGATGAACAGGAGCCAGAAGTGGAGCTTGCCGAGGCGCTCGTCGAGCATCCGGCCGGTCATCTTGGGCCACCAGAAGTAGAAACCGGCGAACATCGCGAACACCACCGTGCCGAAGACGACGTAGTGGAAGTGCGCGACCACGAAGTAGGAGTCGGACACGTGGAAGTCCAGGGGCGGGCTGGCCAGGATGACACCGGTGAGGCCGCCGAACAAGAAGGTGGTGAGGAAGCCGACCGACCACAGCATCGGGGTGTCGAAGGACAGAGATCCCCCCCACATCGTGCCGATCCAGTTGAAGAACTTCACTCCGGTGGGCACCGCGATCAGGAAGGTCATCCCGGAGAAGAACGGCAGGTTGACCGCACCGGTGACGAACATGTGGTGCGCCCAGACCGCGGTCGAGAGGACCGCGATGCTCAAGGTGGCAGCGACCAGCCCGATGTAGCCGAAGACCGGTTTGCGGCTGAACACCGGAATGATCTCGGTCACGATGCCGAAGAACGGCAACGCGATGATGTAGACCTCCGGATGGGCGAAGAACCAGAACAGGTGCTCCCACAGGATCGGCCCACCGTGCACCGCGTCGAACACGTGGGCA
>JBBSOR010000003.1:0-80711 GCA_038259535.1 Propionibacteriales bacterium
CAAGTCCTACGTCCTCAAGTCGGGCTCCATCAAGTTCGTGCTGCGCGGCGCCGTGTCGCCCCACAGCGACCTGGTCGCCCACCACGCCCGCCACGGCGACGGCGTGGTCGACATCGCGCTCGAGGTCCCCGACGTCGACCAGTGCATCGCCCAGGCGCGCAAGGCCGGTGCGACCGTGCTGCGCGAGCCCGAGAACGTCAGCGACGAGCACGGCACCGTCCGGATCGCCGCGATCGCGACCTACGGCGAGACCCGCCACACGCTCGTGCAGCGCTCGGTCGACGGCGTGACCTACGCCGGCCCCTACCTCCCGGGCTACGCGGCCGTCGAGCCGCGCTGGGGCAAGCGGGAGGGCCAGCCCAAGCGCCTGTTCCAGGCGCTCGACCACATCGTCGGCAACGTCGAGCTCGGCAAGATGGACGAGTGGGTCACCTTCTACAACAAGGTGATGGGCTTCGTGAACATGGCCGAGTTCATCGGCGACGACATCGCCACTGACTACTCCGCGCTGATGTCGAAGGTCGTGGCCAACGGCAACCACCGCGTGAAGTTCCCCCTCAACGAGCCGGCCGTGGCGAAGAAGAAGTCGCAGATCGACGAGTACCTCGAGTTCTACAACGGTCCCGGCGCCCAGCACCTCGCGGTGGCCACCGGCGACATCCTGGCCAGCGTGGACGCGCTGCGCGCCAACGGCGTGGAGTTCCTCAACACCCCCGACTCCTACTACGAGGACGAGGAGCTCCGCGCGCGCATCGGCGAGGTGCGGGTGCCGATCGAGGAGCTGCAGAAGCGCGGCATCCTCGTCGACCGTGACGAGGACGGCTACCTCCTCCAGATCTTCACCAAGCCGCTCGGCGACCGCCCGACGGTCTTCTTCGAGCTCATCGAGCGGCACGGCTCGCTCGGCTTCGGCAAGGGCAACTTCAAGGCGCTCTTCGAGGCCATCGAGCGTGAGCAGGACGCCCGCGGCAACCTCTGACGGGTCCTAGGGTGGGACCATGATGATCCGCCCGGCCGAGCTGGCCGCGATCAAGTCCGGGGTCGTTGACCTCGCGTTCCGGCGCTGGGCCCGGCCACGGGTCGTGGTCGGCACCCGGATGCGCACCGCGGTCGGCCTCCTCGAGGTCACCTCGGTGGACCAGGTCAGCGTGTCCGCGCTGCGGGCCGAGGACGCCCGCCGTGCGGGCGCCGCGTCCCTCGCCGCGCTGAAGCAGGCCCTGGCCGTCAGATCCGACGACCCGGCCTGGCGGATCGGCCTGCGCTACGCCGGGCCCGACCCGCGCGAGGCCCTGCGCTCGACGGTGCCGGACGCGGACGAGGTCGCCGCGATCAGCGCGCGCCTGGACCGCCTGGACGCGTCATCGTCGTACGGCGCCTGGACGCGGCAGACCCTCGAGCTGATCGACCTCAACCCGACCGTCCGCGCCCCGGACCTGGCCGCGCAGGTGGGGCGTGAGACGGCCGACTTCAAGAAGGACGTGCGCAAGCTCAAGGAGCTCGGGCTGACCGAGTCGCTCGCCATCGGCTATCTGCTCTCGCCGCGTGGTGAGGCGTTCGTCGACGCAGGTCTCCTGGGCCCGCGCCGCCGGGCGCCGCGGGAGCAGGGCACGCCGCTCCCGCGCACGATCGGGGCTCCCGCCACGCGGGCTCTGCGCGAGGCCGGGTTGACGACCCTCGAGCAGGTCGCCACCCGCACTGCGACGGACCTCGCCGCGATGCACGGGGTCGGTCCTCTCGCGATGACCCGGTTGCGCGAGGCGCTGACGGAGCAGGGCACGGGCTTCGCCGAGGAGTAGCACCTGCCGCCGGGGCGACCTCAGTGGGCGATCAGGCCCACGCCCAGGGCGCCCATGACGACCGCGATCCCGGAGTCCAGCACCCGCCACGCCGCCGGGCGGGCGAAGAGACCGCGCAGCAGGCGCGCGCCGTAGCCGAGGCCGAAGAACCACAACAGGCTCGCGACCAGGGTGCCGGACAGGAACCACCACCGGTCGGTGCCGAAGCTGTTGGCCACGGTGCCGAGCATCAGGACGGCGTCGAGGTAGAAGTGCGGGTTGAGCCAGGTGAGGGCGAGCGTGAGCAGGATCGCCTTGCCGGGGGTCATGGCCGCGCCCTCCCCGGCGTCGAGCGAACCGGGACGCCAGGCACGCATCGCGGCGTGCACGCCGAACGCGATCAGGTAGATGCCGCCGAGCACCTGGGCGATCGGCAGGACCGACGGCCAACGCTCGAGGACGACGCCGAGCCCGGCGACCCCGGCGGTGATCGCCACGACGTCGGAGACCAGGCACGTCAGCACGATGGGCAGCACGTGCTCGCCGCGGATCCCTTGTCGGAGGAGGAAGGCGTTCTGTGCGCCGACGGCGACGATGAGAGCGAGTCCGGTGAGAAGACCGGTGAGTGCAACCTGGAACATGTCACCTACGCTAGGACGCAGGCCGTCGTCAATCCAGCGAAGTATTCTCACGAATCATTAGGATGTCTAACTATGAAAGACATCACTCAGCTGGACCCTGTGGCGCTGCGCACACTCGCCGTCGCCGTCCACCTCGGCACCTTCGAAGCGGCCGCCCGTGAGCTGCACGTGACCCCCTCGGCGGTGAGCCAGCGGATCAAGGCGCTGGAGACCCGGATCGGACGCGTGCTGCTCCACCGGGTCAAGCCCCTGGAGCCCACCGGGGCCGGCCTCGTGCTCGTCCGGCTCGCCACCCAGACCGAGCTCCTGGAGCGGGAGGCGGTCGCCGAGCTGGTCGAGGAGCCCGACGGTGACGCGACGTCGTACACCTCCCTCCCGATCGCGGTCAATGCTGATGCGCTCTACGGTTGGTTCGTCGATGCCCTCGCCGATGTGCAGAGCCGTCACCGGGTGGTCTTCGAGGTGGTCCGCGAGGACCACACCCGCACGGCGGAGCGGTTGCGCCGCGGTGAGGTGATGGCCGCCATCACCGGTGAGCCCAGGCCGGTGCCCGGCTGCCGGGTGGTGCGGTTGGGCCGGCTGCGCTACGCCGCGGTCGCGACACGCGAGTTCCACGCCGACCACTTCGCCGACGGTGTGGGATCGGCGACCCTGGCCGAGGCGCCGATCGTCGCCTTCGACCGCAACGACTCGCTGCAGCACGACTTCGTCCGCAGGGTCACCCGCCGCCACCTCGCACCGCCGGCGACCTACCTTCCCTCGGTGCGCGAGTTCGACCGTGCCATCCGGGTCGGCATGGGATGGGGGCTGCTGCCCGAGTCCGACGTCGCCGCCGAGCTCGAGCGGGGCGAGCTGGTCGAGCTCGTCCCGGGGCGACGCCCCGAGGTCGCGCTCTACTGGCAGCACTGGCGCCTGGGCTCCGCGCTCGTCGGCGAGCTCACCGACGCCGTCGTCTACGCCGCCCGGCGGTGGATGGCGACCTGAGGAGATCCGCGGTTCTCCTGACAGGTCCCGGCGCTCGACCTAGGCTGCCCGACGAGATCGAGCACATTCTCATCACGACCGTATCGGAACGGGGACCCCCAGTGACACGTCGCCTCGACGCCTCGTGGACCGCGGCTCTCGCCGCCGGCCTGCTGCTCACGCTCAGCGGCTGTGGTGGCTCCGGCTCCGCGACGTCGGGCACGTCGCAGGACGTGGTCATGGAGGGCGAGCAGCTCGAGGGCCTGGTGGCCCAGGTCAACAAGATGGGCATCGTCGAGTGGCACGGTCAGCTGCTGACCAAGAACCCCGACAACGGCGGCAAGCGCATCTTCGACCTCGACGGCCGCTTCAGCCCCTCGACGGGCTACAGCGAGCTCTCGATGGACTCCGTCATCGACGGCAACAACCAGCAGGTCGACTACCTCGTGGTCAACCAGCGCACCTACTTCAACAGCGACGACTGGGGCCCCAACGCGGCGAGCTGCTGGGCCGAGATCACCGGCGACGAGAACCGCAGCTGGGCCCTCCCCGCCGACCTCGACCCGACCTGGCCGGTCACCGGGTCCCGCGCGATCCGCCTCGCCGGTGACGGCGTCGCGGTCGGCATCCCGGCCGAGGCGGTGCTCACCGGCATGCCGCGCGGGCTCTTCCCGAACGTTCCCGCAGCCCTCGACGCCGTCGAGGCCAAAGGAGTCATCACCCCGCACGGGCACCTCATCGAGGTGGCCGTCGACGTGCTCAACATGTGGAACGCCATCCCCGAGGGGGAGCTGGCCGACATCAACACCCGTCGCGCCGGCTGGTGGGCGATGACGTTGAAGGAGTCGCAGGACGGCGCCGCCATCGTGCCGCCGAAGTACCTCTTCGACCCTGCGGTGACCCCGCCCAGCCAGTGCAAGCGGACCTGAGCGCGGGCTCTGCCGAACCCGTCTAGAGCACCTTCGACAAGAAGGCCTGGGTCCGCTCGTGCTGCGGGTCGCCGAGCACGGTGGCCGGGTCGCCCTCCTCGACGATCACCCCACCGTCCATGAAGACCAGCTTGTCGCCGACCTCGCGGGCGAAGCCCATCTCGTGGGTGACGACCATCATCGTCATGCCCTCGGCGGCCAGGTCCTTCATGACCGCGAGCACGTCGCCGACCAGCTCGGGGTCCAGGGCTGAGGTGGGCTCGTCGAAGAGCATCATGTCGGGCTGCATCGAGAGCGCACGCGCGATCGCGACCCGCTGCATCTGGCCGCCGGAGAGGTGCGCCGGGTAGGCGTCCTCCTTCTCGGCCAGACCGACCTTCTCGAGGTTGGCGCGGGCGATCTCGATGGACTCGTCCTTCTTGCGGCCCGCGACCTTCTGCTGCGCGATGGTGAGGTTGCGCAGCACGTTCATGTGCGGGAAGAGGTTGAACTGCTGGAAGACGATGCCGATCTTCGAGCGGAGCTTGTCCACGTCGGCGTCGGGGTCGGTGATCTCCACGCCCTCGACGAAGATCCTGCCGCTCGTCGGGATCTCCAGCAGGTTGACGCAGCGCAGCAGCGTCGACTTGCCCGATCCGGACGGGCCGACCACGCACACGACCTGGCCGTTGTCGACATGGAAGTCGATGCCGGTGAGCACCTCGTTCTCGCCGAAGTACTTGTGCAGGTCCTGGACGTCGATCGCCGCCGTGACGGGGTCGGTGGTCTGGTCGGTGGTGGTCATCAGCGGGCCCTCTCGGCTCGACGCTCCATGCGCCTGACGATGATCGACAGCGGGACGGTGATGAGCAGGTAGCACATCGCCGCGAGGAAGATCGGTGTGAGGTTGACGTACTGCGACAGGCCCGCGCGACCGAACGACGTGAGCTCCTGGTCGGCCAGGCCGAGACCCAGGATGTAGACGAGCGAGGAGTCCTTGGTGAGCAGGATCAGCTCGTTGGTCAGTGGCGGGAGGATGATCCGGAACGCCTGGGGGAGCACGATCGAGATCATCGCCCGGGTCTGGCCCATGCCCAGCGAGCGCGCCGCCTCCAGCTGCCCCTTCGGGACGGCCTGGATGCCGGCACGGATCGTCTCGGCCATGTAGGCCGCGCCCACCAGGCCCAGCGCCACCGTGACGGTGCCGAACGTGCCGCCGGGGATCACCCGGCCGGGGAACGCGATCGGGATGCCGTACTGGAAGGCGACGAACACGATCAGGGCCGGGACCCCGCGGAAGAACTCGATGAACAGCGTGGCCAACCATCGGTAGGGCCCGATGGGGGAGAGTCGCATCAGGGCCAGCACCAGTCCGAGTGTCAGGCCGAAGATGAACGCGCCGGTCGTGTAGATGATCGTGTTCTTGAGCGCGATGGTGATGATGTTGGGGAACAGCTTGGGCATGATCTCGCTGTTGAAGAACTGCGTACGCAGCTGTCCCCAATCAGCGAAGACCAGCACCGCCCCCAGGAGGAGAGCCAGGAGGGCGTACTGGATGCCCCGGCTCACCTGGGCGCGCTTCCGCGGGGTCATGGCCATGAGTCAGGCTCCTGAGGGTCCGGTGATCAGTTCGTCGGCGCCGAGCCGAACCAGGTCGTGTAGATCTCGTCGTAGGACCCGTCGGACTTGGACTCCGCGATGACATCGTTGATCGAGGCGAGAAGCTCGGCGTTGCCGTCCTTCTTGACCGCCATGCCGTACTGCTCGCCGGTGTCGAACTCGGCCGTCACGAACGTGTCCGGGTTGGCCTTGGCGTAGTCGAGCAGGGGGCCGTTGTCCTGGATGGCGGCGTCGATCTGACCGGTCTTGACCGCGGTGCTCTGCAGCCCGAGGTCCTCGAAGGCCTTGATCTTCACACCCTCCGGAGCGTTGTCCTTGGCGTAGAGCTCCCCGGTGGTGCCGGTCATCACGCCGAGCGTCTTGCCGTCGAGGGCATCGAGGGAGTCGAGGCTCTCGTCCTTGGTCAGCAACGCCTGGGTGGCATCGAAGTAGGGGTCGGAGAAGTCGATGACCTGGGCACGCTCGTCGGTGATCGTCATGCCGGCGATGGCCATGTCGCACTTGTTGGTGCTGAGCGACTGGCCGGACTGGATGCCCTCGAAGCCGGTGACGACGACGTCGACCTCGAGGTCATTGGCCTCGGCGACCTTCTTGGCCATGTCCATGTCGAATCCGACGATCTCGTTGGACTGCTCGAACTCGAAGGGCTTGTAGGGGAGCGAGGTGCACACCGTCAGCTTGCCCGCCGAGATGACGTTGGCACCGGAGTCGGTGGTGGTGGTCTCGTCGGCGGCGCATCCGACGACGCTCAGGCTCAGGAGAGCGGCGGCGACGCCATAGGTCAGAGTTCGCGTATTCATGCCAGCACCGTAGCGGCAACTCACCCCTCGTGTGCCGCGACGCGGACGACTTCTGGTGCGAATGCAGCCGTTTTGAGGCGCGATCGTCGCACAATCGTGACCATGCCGACCTACGTCGCCTTTCTCCGCGCCATCAATCTCGGTGCTACGCGAAAGTTCCCCCAGGACGCCATCAAGGCCGCGACCGAGTCGGCCGGCGGGACCGACGTGGAGACCTACATCAACACCGGCAACGTCCGGCTGACCCATGCGGCCAGGTCGGTGGGCAAGGTGCGCCAGGCCCTCGAGCAGGCGTACGCCGACGCGGCCGGCTTCGAGATCCCGGCGATCGTGTTCACCACGTCGGACCTCGCGGCGCTGACCGCGCGGGCGGAGGAGCTGCACGCCGAGCACGAGCCGTCCGGCCAGCACTACGTCACCCTCTACGCCACCGCTCCCACCGCCTCGGCGGCCCAGGCCGCGCACGCCCTCGCGCACGACGGCGAGCAGCTCGTGGTCGACGGCCGCGCGGCCTACGTGCTGCTGGGCGGCACCATCCGCACCTCCAGGCTGCTCGCCTCGAGGGAGTTCAAGGCGTTGGGACAGGGAACCGCCCGCACGGTGAAGGTGTTGCGCACCGTCACCGAGAAGTGGTGCTGAGGGACGTCCCGAGCACGCTCAGGCGATCTCGACCCCAGCGCCTGTCATCTCGGTGATCGCCGCCGCCGTGGTGTCCGGGGCGACCCCGGCGCACAGCGCGGTGAGCACCCTGGTGTCGAAGCCCTCCCGCGCGCTGTCGAGCGCAGTCGCCCGCACGCAGTGGTCGGTGGCGATCCCGCAGACATCGACCTCGGACACCTCGCGGCCGCGCAGCCAGTCGGCCAGCGCCTCGCCCGACGCCGTACGACCCTCGAAGCCGGAGTAGGCGGCCTCGTGCTCCCCCTTGTAGAACACCTCGGCGAAGGGCTGCGGGTCGAGGTTGGGGTGGAACCCGGCGCCCTCGGTGCCGACCTTGCAGTGCGCCGGCCACGTCTCGGCGTAGTCGGGCTTGAGCGACCAGTGGGCGCCCGGGTCGATGTGGTGGTCCTTGGTGGCGACCACGACGTCGTACGCCGGGCGGTCGACGTCGCGGGAGGACCAGCGGTGCAGCAGCTCGCCGATCTCCGCGGCCACCCGTGCACCCCCGACCACGGGCAGCGCCCCGCCCTCGCAGAAGTCGTTCTGGACGTCGACCACGATCAGCGCACGTGACATCTGCTGAGGCTAGCGGTCGGGGGTCGGTGGCGGGCGCCCTCGCTCGCCCGCCAACTCACGAGTTGGCGCGCCAACCGGTGAGTTGGCGACTTGGGTGTGCCTGGGGGGCCCGGAACGCCACCCCATCCACCAACTCGGCAGTCACAACGACGCCCGGACCCGATCGAGGACCAGCCGTTGGCCGGCTGGCGAGAAGAGCGACTTCTTCACGATGTCGTGCCAGGCGCGGACCCGGGCCGGGTCGTGCGTACGCCCCAGCGCCTGGTCGGCGTCGCGGAGGATCGAGACGGCCTGGTGCAAGACGTCGTGGGAGGTGTAGCCCCGGCGTTCCCAGCCGGACGCTCCCAGTCGGCGATCGCGCTTGAGGTCCTTGCGGTGCTGCTCGGGCTCGAGGTGCACGGCGCCGTCGTACTCGTGGACGCGTCGGGTGCCGACCAACCACAGGTCGGCTCGCGCCACGAAGTCGCCGTTCGCGTCGAGGATCTCGTGCTGTGCCTCGACCGCTACGTGGCAGGCTCGGTGGAGCACCCGCAGCATCACTTCCCAGATGCTCTCCGCGCCGCCGGTGGCCCAGTCGAAGGACCGACGCATCCGGGGTGAGCCGGGGTAGGCCTCGCTGAGCAGTCGATCCTCCTCGCCGTCGGGAAGCAGGCCGCGGTGGCGCGCGCCCTCGATCAGGCAGGTGAGGTCGAGCTCGTGGAGGTCACGTGCTGCGATCAGCAACGACTGGGGCGCAGCGTCGCACCGCAAGCCGTTGACGATGCTCGGCTCCGGCGCGATGTGGCGGCGTACGACGCGGAGGCCGGCACGGGCGGGACGGGGAATGCCGTACGGAAGCGAGACCCATACGGGCAGCCTGTCCGTGGGTGGGGTCCAGATGTCGTGGATGCCCGCTCCGGTGAGGTGCGTGAACGCCGCCTCCGGGGGGAGGGCCATCTGCCAGGCGTGCAACGAGGAGGTGACGACCTCGGGTGAGTCGGACAGCCGGTATGCGCCGCGAGTGACCCGGACCGCACCGGCCGGGGCTCGGGAGCAGCGTCCGCTGGTGAAGGCATCCATGCGACCTCAGCCTGACGTCGTACGAGCCCCTCCACATCCCCGCGTCGGCGATCTGTGGACAACGCACGCGGCCGCTACTCGCGAGTTGGCGAGAAGGGGCGGCGTCATGGCGGTCGCGGGGGTCCCAACCCGCCCACTCACGAGTTGGCGCGCCAACCGGTGAGTTGGCGAGTTGGGGGGACCGGGCTGGGGCGAGGCCAACGAGGCGCCCGCCTCAGGGACCGACGAGGACGGTCGGGATCACGGCCTCGCCGGCGGACATCATCGTGACCGCGCGCGGCAGCTCGGCGAGCGAGGCGCGGTGGCGGGCGCGGGCCTCGTCGAGCGTCGTCCGCCCGACGACCTGGCCCGCCCGGACGAGGGGGACGAGCAGCGCCCGGTCGTCGCCGTCGTCGTCGGGCGGGGCGCCGACGCCGATCACCTCGGCCTGCGCCGTCCCGCTGCGGGAGCGGCGACGCAGCGCGTACTTGCGGCCCCCGACGGACGCCTTGTCCGTGGACCGCTTGGCCACGGACACCAGCTCGCCGTCGGCGTTCTCGCGGGCGACGAGCTTGTAGACGAAGCCGCACGTCGGGTGCCCCGAGCCGGTCACCAGCTGGGTGCCCACGCCGTAGGCGTCGACGGGAGCGGAGGCCAGGGCAGCGATGGCGTGCTCGTCGAGGTCGCTGGTCACCACGATGCGCGTCCCGGTCGCACCGAGGCCGTCGAGCTGCGCGCGCACGTCGCGGGCGATCTCGCCGAGGTCACCGGAGTCGAGGCGGACGGCGCCGAGGCCGGTGCCGGCGACCTCCACAGCGAGGCGCACCGCCTCGGTGACGTCGTAGGTGTCCACCAGCAGCGTGGTTCCGACGCCCAGGGTCTGCACCTGGGCGCGGAAGGCGTCGGCCTCGTCGTCGTGCAGCAGCGTGAAGGAATGAGCCGCGGTGCCCGCGGACGGGACGCCGTGCCTCGCCCGAGCGGCCAGGTTGGAGGTCGCGTCGAAGCCGGCGACGTACGCCGCCCGCGCTGCGGCCACGGCCGCCTCCTCGTGCGTGCGGCGCGAGCCCATCTCGATGCACGGGCGCTGACCGGCGGCGAGCGTCATCCGGGACGCGGCCGAGGCGATCGCCGAGTCGTGGTTGTAGATGGAGAGCAGGACGGTCTCGAGCAGGACCGCCTCGGCGAACGTCCCCTCGACGACGAGCAGCGGCGAGTGGGGGAAGTAGGCCTCGCCCTCGGCGTAGCCCCACACGTCGCCGGAGAAGCGGTAGGACGCCAACCAGTCGAGCATGTCGGCCTCGACGATCCCCTCGAGCGCGGCGAGCGACGCCGCGTCGAACCGGAACGCCTCGATCGCGTCCAGCGCCCGCCCGACGCCGGCGACCACGCCGTAGCGGCGGCCCTGCGGCAGGCGTCGGGGGAAGAGCTCGAAGACCGCCCGGCGATCGGCGGTGCCGGCCTGTCGGGCGGCCTGGACCATGGTGAGCTCGTAGTGGTCGGTGAGCAGCGCCGCTGAGTCCGTCACGACCGACACTGTGCCACGATGGAGGTGTGTCAGCCGCCAGTCCCGTAGAGGTCGAGCCGACCCTCAGCCCTGACGAGATCACCTTCCTGGCCAAGCCGTGGGTGACCCTGGTCTGGGACGACCCGGTCAACCTCATGTCCTATGTCTCCTACGTTTTCCAGAAGTACTTCGGCTACGACAAGGCGAAGTCCGAGAAGCTGATGCTCGAGGTGCACACCGACGGCCGGTCCGTCGTCTCGACCGGCACGCGCGAGGAGATGGAACGCGACGTCCAGGCCATGCACGAGTACGGCCTCTGGGCGACCATGGAGAGGGCGACCTGAGGTGAGCGGTTTCGAGCACCACCGGAAGTCCGACCGGGTCATCGCCACCTTCACCGGCTTCGAGGCCGACCTCCTGCGGTCGTTGGCCTCGCAGATCGTCGAGCTGCTGCGCAACGAGCGCGCCGAGCCGGCGTCGCCGACGGCCGACCCCTTCGAGGCGTTGATGACGGAGTTCTCGGGGGCCACGACCATTCCCGACGACCCGGTGCTGGCGCGCCTGTTCCCGACGGCCTACGTCGACGACGAGGAGTCGGCCGCCGACTTCCGCCGCGTCACCGAGGGCGGCCTGCGCGACGGCAAGGCGGCGGCGGCCGGACACATCATCGACGCCCTCGAGGACGCCGGGCTGCCGCCCGAGCTCGACGAGGAAGGGCTGGTCATCGACGTCGAGCTGACCCGGTCCGAGGCCGAGTCGTGGATGCGCGCCTTCACCGACATCCGGCTGGCCCTGGCCACCCGGCTCGGCGTCGAGGCCGACGACGAGGACTACTGGCACGCGCTGCCCGAGGACGACCCGCGGGCCCAGGCGCACGACATCTACGAGTGGGTCGGCTACCTCCAGGAGACGGTCATCGAGGCGCTCACCGGATGAGTCCGGTTCCCGACTTCGTGGTCGACATCCGCCGCAAGATCGGCCACGACCCGCTGTGGCTGCCGGGCGTCACCGCCGTGGTCCGGCGCGGTGAGGAGGTGCTCCTGGTCAAGCGCTCCGACAACGGCCAGTGGGCGCCGGTGACCGGCATCGTGGATCCCGAGGAGGAGCCCGCCGTCGCCGCTGCGCGCGAGGCGCTGGAGGAGGCGGGGGTGAGGATCAGCGTCGACCGGCTGGCCGCGACGTCGGTGCACGGCCAGATCGTGCACGTCAACGGCGACCGGGCCGCCTACCTCGACCTGACCTTCGCCTGCACCTGGCTCTCCGGCGCTGCCCACGTGGCCGACGACGAGTCGACCGATGTCCGGTGGTGGCCGATCGACGCGCTCCCACCGATGGGCGAGGTGATGCGGCAGCGGATCGAGGCGGCGTGGAGCGACGAACGGGAGGCGCGCTTCGTCTCCCCGGGAGCGGCGGCCCCGACGGAGCCCGCGCCGCCCCGGCACGTGCCGCTCGCGCCGCTCGCCCCGGTGCTCGGGGTCGACGCCTGTCCCGGAGGATGGGTCGGCGTGGTGCTCGACCCCGACCTGAGGGCGGGTGTCTTCACGGCGCTCACGATCACGGACCTGCTGGACCTGGTCGCGGAGACCACCTCCGTGGCGGTCGTGGCGATCGACATCCCCATCGGTCTGCCCGACACCAGCGGGCGGGCGGCCGACGCCGAGGCCAGGCGGGTGCTGGTCGGCAAGTCCTCCTCGGTCTTCTCGACGCCCACCCGCGCCGCCCTCGAGGCGGACACCTACGCCGAGGCTCGCGCGGCCAACCTCGCGGCCACCGGTGGCACGAGCGTCAGCGCCCAGGCGTACGCGCTGCGCGAGAAGGTGCTGCAGGTCGACGCGTGGGTGCGGTCCGGGCCCCGCGTGCGGGTGGTCGAGGTGCACCCCGAGGTCAGCTTCGCGCGGATGGCCGGAGCCCCGGTGCTGGCCCGCAAGAAGGACGCGGACGGCGTGCGAGCGCGTCGCGAGGTGCTCGCCGACCACGGCATCGCCGCGCCCCCGTGGTTCCGCGGCGCACCGTTCGGGGAGGATGACCTGCTCGACGCCTGCGCGGCGGCGTGGTCCGCCGTACGCCACTCCCACGGGCTCGCCGAGTCGTTCCCGGATGATCCCGAGGTCTTCTCCGACGGCTTCCCGGCCGCCATCTGGGTCTGACCCGATCGCGCGGTCCTCACCCGGAGTGGGTGAGGACCCCGTAGCGCTCGCGCGAGGCCAGGGCCCACCGCGACGCCGGCACGGAGACGAGCGCGATCGCGAGCATCAGGGCGGCCAGGAGCAGCCACCCCGTCTCGCCCATGTCGACGCAGAGCAGCGTGACGATCGGCGGTCCGACCACGGCGATGACGCTGAAGCCGAGACCGGCGAAGCCTTGGTACTGCCCCTGCCGTTCGTGGGGCGCGAGCCCCATCTGCAGCCCCCACTGGCCGCCCGAGCCGATCATCTCGCCCACGACGTGGACCAGGGACCCGGCCACCAGCACCACGATGGCGAAGGTGGTGTCGCCACGGTCGGCGAGGGACACGATGGCGAAGCCGATGGCGATGAACACCGCGCCGCGCACCAGTGCTCTGGCTCCGGCCTCGACGGAGTCCGCCCGCCGGGAGAGCCGCACCTGGAAGAGCGCGACGCAGGCGGTGTTGATGATCAGCAGCACCGCGACCATCACCGGTGGTGCCGACGTGCGTTCGGAGATGTAGAGCGCCAGCCCGAGCTCCATGACGAAGAAGTGCAGCGAGAACAGGCCGGTGATCGCGACGATGACGACGTAGGGCCAGTCACGCAGCACGGCGAGGCGTGGCTCGCCGGCGGCGCGGAGGTAGGGCGGCAGGTCCGGGAGGCGGGTGCTGTTCCACGCAGCGAAGCCGGTGAAGACGGCGTTGAGGACGAAGACCGAGACGTAGGCCCACGGCTCGTCGATGACCAGCGCCGCGCCGCCGAACATCGAGCCGAGCCCGATGGCGGTGTTGGTGACCGCGCGCAGGTAGGCCTTGAAGAGCACGCCGCGCCCGCCGGTGGCGAGCTGGGCGATGACGCCCTGCTGGACCGAGCCGGCCGAGCGCTCGAACAACGCCAGCAGGGCGAGGAGCAGCGCGAGCTGCCACGGCGTGCGCGCCAGCACCGGAAGGGCGCTGGTGAGGGCGGCGCCCACCATGAAGAAGGTCAGGACGCGGCGGGGGCCGCGGGTGTCGCCCAGGTGACCGGCCGGCACCTGCACGACGATCCCCACGATCGCGGCGACGGACAGCGCGAGCGCGACCTCGGCGGCGGAGAAGCCGACCTGCCGGGTGAAGTAGAGGGCGCTGGTCGTCATGACGGCGCCCGCTCCGAAGCGGTTGGCGAACGACCCGAGCGCCAGCACCTGCAGGTCGCGCTCGAGGGGGATCCCGCGCCGGGTCAGGGGCGGTGGGACCTCACGCAGCGACATTGGTTCTCCCCCTCGAATGTGTCTCGACGTCAAGACTATGTGGTGAGATGCGGCGGGCCCACTTCGGCTTCCTGCCTACCCTTGCGGAGTGCTGACCATCGCCCAGGAGACCTACGACGCCCTCGTCGCCCACGCCAAGCGCGACCACCCCGACGAGGCGTGCGGTGTCGTGGCAGGTCCCGAGGGCAGCGACCGCCCGGAGCGGTTCATCCCGATGGTCAACGCCGCCGGGAGCCCGACGTTCTACGAGTTCGACTCCGCCGAGCTGCTGGCGCTCTACAAGGACATGGACGCCCACGACGAGGAGCCGGTGGTCATCTACCACTCGCACACGGCCACCGAGGCCTACCCGAGCCGAACCGACATCGGCCTCGCCAGCGAGCCCAACGCCCACTACGTGCTGATCAGCACACGCGACTGCTTCGACGAGGCCGGAGCTGAGGTGAGTGGCGGGAATAGTGACGGCCCTGTGGAGTTCAGGTCCTACAGAATCATCGACGAGGTCGTGACCGAAGAGGACGTCACGATCACACCGACACGGCACCCCCAGAGAGTGAGCACAGCCTGATGGCCATCGAGGTCCGGATCCCCACCATCCTGCGCACCTACACCGACGGAGCCAAGGCGGTCGACGGCGCGGGCGGCACGCTCGCGGAGCTCATCGACGACCTCGAGGGCAACCACCCGGGCATCAAGGGCCGCCTGGTCGAGGACAAGGCCGGCTCGACCGACCTGCGCCGCTTCGTCAACGTCTACGTCAACGACGAGGACGTCCGGTTCATCGGCGGCCTCGAGGCCTCGCTGAGCGACGGCGACCAGGTCGTCGTGCTCCCCGCAGTCGCCGGCGGAGCCCTCCCCCGCGGATGACCCGCTACGACGACCTCCTGGCCTCCGTCGGCGGCACGCCGCTGGTCGGCCTGCCGCGGCTCTCGCCCGGTCGCCAGCCCGACGGCACCGACGTACGCCTCTGGGCCAAGCTCGAGGACCGCAACCCGACGGGGTCGATCAAGGATCGCCCGGCGTTGGCGATGATCGAGCAGGCGGAGAAGCACGGGACGTTGCGCCCGGGCTGCACGATCCTCGAGCCGACCAGTGGCAACACCGGTATCTCGCTGGCCATGGCGGCCAAGCTCAAGGGCTACCGCATCGTGTGCGTGATGCCCGAGAACACCTCGGAGGAGCGGCGCCAGCTGCTGCGGATGTGGGGCGCCGAGATCATCTCCTCGCCCGCCGCCGGCGGGTCCAACGAGGCGGTGCGCGTGGCCAAGCAGGTCGCCGCGGAGCACCCCGACTGGGTGATGCTCTACCAGTACGGCAACGAGGCCAACGCCCTCGCGCACGAGGAGACGACCGGACCGGAGCTGCTCGCCGACCTGCCCACGATCACCCACTTCGTGGCCGGTCTCGGCACCACCGGCACCCTGATGGGCGTCTCGCGGTTCTTCCGCGGGGCCAAGGCCGACGTGCGGATCGTGGCCGCCGAGCCGCGCTACGGCGAGCTCGTCTACGGCCTGCGCAATCTCGACGAGGGTTTCGTGCCCGAGCTCTACGACGCCTCGTTGATCGACTCGCGCTTCTCCGTGGGCCCGCGCGACGCCGTTCGCCGGGTGCGCGAGCTGCTGGAGCTCGAAGGCATCTTCGCCGGCATCTCGACCGGCGCGATCCTGCACGCCGCGCTCGGCCAGGCGGCCAAGGCCGTCAAGGCCCAGGAGAGCGCGGACATCGCATTCGTCGTGTGCGACGGCGGGTGGAAGTATCTCTCCACCGGCGCCTACGAAGGCACCGTCGACCAGGCCGAGGACCGGCTCGACGGCCAGCTCTGGGCCTGAGGGTCGGCCCGTCTGGGGCCTGCACGAGGGCCTGCCGGAGGGCCTAGTGTGTGACGCGTGACCCCGCGTGTCGTCGTGCTGCTGGCCGCCCTCGTCCTCACCCTGCTCGCGCCGCCGGGCCATGCGGGCACGGCGGATCACCGACGCTGGACGCCCACGCCCGATCCGCCCACCGCGGAGGGCTACGCCGTTCCTGTCCGCCGTCGGGTGACCTACTCGGTCATCACCCGTGGCGCGATCACGGCCCGGGTCGCGGACTTCCGCCGCCTCGCCCAGCAGACGTACGCCGACCCGCGCGGCTGGCGCAACGCCGGCGTGGAGTTCCGTCGGGTCCGCCGCGGCGGCGACTTCACGCTGGTGCTGGCCGCTGCACGCGCCGTGCCGACGTTCTCCTCCAGCTGCTCGTCGACCTGGTCGTGCCGGGTGGGTCGCTACGTGATCATCAACCAGGAGCGGTGGCAGCACGCCTCTCCGGCGTGGAACGCCGCGGGCCGTTCGTTGCGCGACTACCGCCACCTGGTGGTCAACCACGAGACCGGTCACTGGCTGGGTCGCGGCCACGCGTCGTGCCCTGCCGGCGGTGGACCGGCGCCGGTGATGATGCAGCAGTCCAAGGGCACGGGCGGCTGCCGCTTCAACCCGTGGCCGCTCGCCTGGGAGGCGGCGGGCGCCCGGTGAGGCGCCGCAGTCAGGGAGCCGCGGTGAGGCGCAGGTCCAGCGTGGTGTCGAACTCGCTGCCCTCCACGACCGGCAGGTCGAGGAGGTCGAGCGCCAGGTTGGCGATCATCGCGTTGCGCACCGGCTGGCGGCGCGCGCCGTAGACCGTCCTGCGGGCGCCGGGGTTCTTGTAGGTGCGGTTGATCGCGTAGAGGTCGACCCCGCGGTCCACCGCGGCCCCGCGAGCCATGAAGACGATCCGGTAGTCGTCCAGCAGCCTCGGGTCACTGTGGGTGGGTCCGTGCCCGCCGTGGTCGCTGGTCAGCAGGATCGTGGTGCCGGCCTTGCGGTCCGGGTCGGCGTTGACGGCCTTCACGACACGGCCGACGAGCGCGTCCGAGCGGCGTACGGCCCTCAGGTACTGCTTCGACATCCAGCCGTGCCTGTGGCCGGCGACGTCCGGGGGCGAGAGGTGCAGGAAGCGGAAGTCGCGGTCGACGGCGAGGTCGTCGATGAGCTGGTCGACCAGTGCGGAGTTGTTGTCGTCGATCGTGGTGCGGTCGATGGCGTCGGGCCACGAGCGCTGCCAGAGGCTGAACTTCGTCTTCGCGGCGAACAGCGCGGTCGAGCCGCCGGCCGCATCGACCACCGTGAAGACCGAGGCGACGTCGTGGCCGGCCGCGGCCTGCACCGTGCTCGGGGTGGGGCGATCGTCGTTCCAGGTGACGCCGTGGCCGCCCGCGGCGGCCTCGATCCGGCGGCCGGTCACCATGCCCGTGTGGTTGGGCAGCGTCACGGTCATCTCGCGCTCGGTGCGCGCATTGGTCGTCGACGCGCCGACCTTCATGAAGCGGTAGAGGTTCGGCAGCTTCGCCTTGCCGAGCCGGCGCACCGCGGCGACGCTCATCCCGTCGATGGAGATGGCCAGCACGGAGTCGGCCTCCGCGGCCCGCGCCGCGCGGGGCTCGTCGCCGGACGGCACCTGCGCCGGGGCCGGGGCGAGGACGAGGCCAGCGGAGGCGAGCAGGGAGACGAGCAGGGAGACGACGGACGCGGTGACTGATGATCGACGGAACACCCGGCGACGATAACCCGGCCGCCCCGGTGTGACGGGGTCGATGCCCAGATGGCGTGACCCGCGGCGCTCCGAGCGCCTAGCCTGCTGCCTGTGCCGACCCCCCAGCCGCGGATGCCCGCCGATGCGCCCATCGGCATCTTCGACTCCGGGTTCGGCGGCCTGACGGTCGCCCGGTCGGTGATCGACCAGCTCCCGCACGAGTCGGTGGTCTACCTCGGCGACACGGCCCGTCAGCCCTATGGCCAGAAGCCCATCGGCGAGGTCAGGGAGTACGCCCTCGAGTGCCTCGACCACCTCTACGACCAGGGCGTCAAGGCGCTGGTCATCGCCTGCAACTCCGCCAGCGCCGCCATGCTCCGCGACGCCCGCGAGCGCTATGACGTGCCGGTCGTCGAGGTGATCCTCCCTGCCGCACGCCGCGCCGCGGCTGCCACGCGCAACCGAAGGGTCGGCGTGATCTGCACGCGCGCCACCGCCAGCTCGATGGCCTACGACGACGCGTTCGCCGCCGCGCCGCACCTCGACCTGCACATCCAGGCGTGCCCGAGCTTCGTGGACTTCGTCGAGCAGGGGGTCACCGGCGGCGACGAGCTGCTCGCGGCCGCCCACGCCTACCTCGACCCGCTGGCCGAGGCCGGTGTCGACACCTTGATCCTCGGCTGCACCCACTACCCGCTGCTCACCGGCGTCATCTCCTACGTCATGGGAGATGACGTCACCCTGGTGAGCTCGGCGGAGGAGTGTGCGAAGGACGTCTACAAGATGCTGGCCGGCACCGGTCTGATGCGCGAGGGCGGCGAGGCCCGCTACACCTTCTCCACCACCGGCAGCCCGGAGGACTTCGCCACGATCGGACGCCGTTTCCTCGGCACGGAGCTGCTCAGCGCGACCCAGTTCGCCGGGAGGATGTCATGAAGCTCACCATCGTCGGCTGCTCCGGCTCCTACCCCGGCCCCGAGTCCGCCGCCAGCTGCTACCTCCTGGAGGCCGAGCACACCTCGGAGTCGGGGGAGACCCGCCCCTGGCGGATCCTGCTCGACCTCGGCAACGGGGCGCTCGGCCAGCTGCACCGCTACGCCGATCCGCTGACGATCGACGCGGTCTTCGTCAGCCACCTGCACGCCGACCACTGCCTCGACCTCTGCGGCTACTACGTGATGCGCAAGTACCATCCCACCGGCCCGCAGCCGCGCATCCCGGTCTGGGGCCCGGCGGGGACGGCCGAACGGATGGCGCGCGCCTACGACCTGCCCGAGGACCCCGGCATGACCGAGGAGTTCGCCTTCGAGGAGCACGGCGCGCCGGTCGAGCTCGGCCCCTTCCGCGTCGAGGCGCACCGGGTGGTGCATCCCGTGACGGCCTTTGCGCTGAAGGTCACCGCGGGCGGTCGCACCCTCGTCTACTCCGGCGACACCGGACCGTGTGCCGCCCTCGACGAGGTGGCGACCGGCGTCGACCTCCTCCTGGCGGAGGCGTCGTTCCAGACCGGCGGCGACAATCCGCCCGACCTGCACCTGACTGGCGCCGACTGCGGACGGACAGCGGCCGCGGCGCGTGTCGAGCGGCTCGTGCTGACCCACATCCCACCGTGGCACGACGCCGCTGTCGCCGAGGCCGAGGCCCGCGCCGAGTGGTCGGGACCGGTCGAGCTGGCCCGCCCCGGGGCGACCTACGACGTGTGAGTCCTCAGCGCAGGCCGGCGTCGTGGACGAGCGGGGCCATCTGCACCCGGTTGGTGCAGTCGCGCTTGGTCAGCGGCCGCGACACGTGGGACTTGACCGTCGGGATCGACAGGTAGAGCCCCGAGGCGATCTCGGAGTTGCTGAGCCGCTCGGACGGGTCTCCACGCCGATCAGGCGTAGTGGGCGCGGCTCCTACTTCGGTCGCCCGTGCGCGGACCGCAACACCGCCTCATGGGGGATGTGGCGGTTGCCCCGGCCACCGGACAATGGGGTCGCCACCGCGTGGAGGGAGCTGCGCGGCGTGGGGTGCCGCGCATCAAGCGTCCCCACGGGGGTAGGGACCTTGCAGCCGGGTCCGGTGACTCACGGGGGTGACCGGGCCCGGCTGGGTCGTTCCCGGGGCTCGCCGCTACCAACGTCATGGCCGGGTACATCTAGGGTCGTGCCATGACTTCCGCACCCCGCGCCACCCTTCGCGCAGACGGCCGCGCCGACGACGAGCTCCGCCCGATCACCATCACCCGCAACTGGCTCGACCACGCCGCTGGCTCCGTGCTGATCGAGTTCGGCGGCACCAAGGTGCTGTGCGCGGCGTCCGCCTCGGAGGGCGTCCCGCGCTGGCGCAAGGGCTCCGGCCTGGGCTGGGTGACGGCCGAGTACGCGATGCTCCCGGCCTCGACCAACACGCGCTCGGACCGGGAGTCGGTCAAGGGCCGCATCGGCGGCCGCACCCACGAGATCTCCCGACTGATCGGCCGCTCGCTGCGCGCGGTCATCGACTACGAGGCCCTCGGCGAGAACACGATCGTGCTCGACTGCGACGTGCTCCAGGCCGACGGGGGGACACGCACCGCCGCGATCACCGGGGCGTACGTCGCCCTGGCCGACGCGGTGGCGCACCTGCGATCGAACGGCGCCCTGACCGGTGAGCCGCTCACCGGCTCGGTGGCCGCCGTCAGCGTCGGGATCATCGACGGTGTGCCGCGCCTCGACCTCCCCTACGTCGAGGATGTCCGCGCCGAGACCGACATGAACGTCGTGATGACCGGCGACGGCTCGTTCGTCGAGGTGCAGGGCACCGCGGAGGGTGCCGCCTTCGACCGCGCCGAGCTCGACGCGCTCCTCGACCTGGCCGGCAAGGGCTGCGCCGACCTGACGCGCCGGCAGCACGAGGCGCTCGCCCGGTGACCCGGATCTTCCTGGCCTCGGCCAACGCCAAGAAGATCCTCGAGATGCAGCGGATCCTGGCCGACCACGTGCCCGGCATCGAGGTGCTCGGGATCGGCGACATCGAGGGCTACGCGGAGCCGGTCGAGGACGAGCCGAGCTTCGCCGGCAACGCCTTGCTGAAGGCACGGGCCGGCGTCGCGGCGACGGGCCTGCCGTCGGTCGCCGACGACAGCGGGCTCTGCGTCGATGCCCTCAACGGCATGCCTGGCGTGCTGTCGGCGCGGTGGTCGGGGCCTCCCAAGAGCGATGCGCGCAACAACGACCTGCTGCTGGCCCAGCTCGACGACGTGCCCGACGAGCGTCGGGGTGCGCACTTCGCGTGCGCCGTGGCGTGGGTGCTGCCCGACGGGCGCGAGCGGGTGGTCGAGGGTCGGATGGAGGGCCGGATCATCCGCGAGCCGCGGGGGAGTGGCGGCTTCGGCTACGACGTGCTGTTCGTGGCCGAGGAGCACGACGCGACAGGGCTCACCTCCGCCGAGCTCGGGCCGGGTGAGAAGGACCTCATCTCCCACCGCGGCCGTGCGCTGCGCGAGCTGGCGCCGTACGTCGCCGCCGACCTGGCCTCAGGCTGAGACGACCTCGCGGTCGCCGACCCGGCGCGAGACCCACCGGCCCCACAGGGCGGCGAACCCGAACATGATCAGCGAGTAGACCGCGGCCGGCACCGAGATCTCGACCTCGTCGAGCACCTCGACCGCCACGAAGATCGCGAGGGTGGCGTTGTGGACGCCGACCTCCATCGACGAGGCGATGGCCTGCGGACCGGTGACCCCGAAGGCCTTCGGCACGAAGTAGCCCACCAGCAGGCTGATCGCGCAGAAGAGGGCCGCGATCAGCCCGACGTCGGCGAGGTAGCCGCCGACGTCCTCGATCTGGTCGAGCAGGATGCCGACGACCAGGATCGCGAGGATCACCGCGGATCCGATCCGCACCGGCTTGTCCATCCGGCGCGCGAAGTGCGGCACCCGGTGGTTGACGAGCATCCCGACCCCCACAGGGAGCAGGATCAGGGCGAACACCTTGGCGATCTCGACCAGCGGCATCGTGACGTCGTCCTGCCGGTCGTAGTAGGCGATGGCGAGGCCGGTGATGAGCGGGAGGGTGACGACCGCGATGACGGTGTTGATCGCGGTCAGCGTGATGTTGAGCGCGACGTCGCCGCGGAAGAGGTGGCTGAAGAGGTTTGCCGTCGTGCCCCCCGGCGAGGCGGCGAGCAGCAGCATGCCGATGCCGAGCAGGGCCGGAAGGTCGAAGACCACCACCAGGCCGAAGCAGATCACCGGGAGCAGCAGGACCTGGCAGGCCAGCGCGACGGCGACCGCCTTCGGCGCCCGACCGACCCGGCGGAAGTCGGCGATCGTGAGGTCGAGCCCGAGCCCGAACATGATGATCGCGAGGGCGAGGGGCAGTCCGACGGTCGTCAACGCGGAGTCCATGCGCGGACCCTAGCGGTGACGTGGGTCACACGGGCGCGAACGCCGACGATCCCGCGGTGCCGAAGGCGGGAGTCGAACCCGCACGCCCTGGGGCACACGGACCTAAACCGTGCGTGTCTGCCTGTTCCACCACTCCGGCTGGCCCGAGAAGCCTAGTTCTCGCGGGACCCGATCGACACCGTGGTCCCCTTCCCGATCAGTCCAACCCCAGGTCCCGCCGCAGCTTGGCGACGTGCCCGGTGGCCTTGACGTTGTACTGCGCGAGCACGATCTTGCCGGCCTCGTCGATGACGAAGGTGGAGCGGATGACCCCCTCGACCTCCTTGCCGTAGAGCTTCTTGGTGCCATAGGCGCCGTAGGCCCGGTGAACGGCGAGGTCCTCGTCGGAGAGCAGGGTGAGGGTCAGGGCATCGCGCTCGCGGAACTTCGCCAGCTTGGCCGGCTGGTCCCTGGACACCCCGAGCACGTCGTAGCCGGCGCCGCGCAGCGAGTCCAGCGACTCGGAGAAGTCGCAGGCCTGCTTCGTGCAGCCGGGCGTCATCGCGGCCGGGTAGAAGTAGAGGATGACCTTCGTGCCGCGCAGGTCAGCCAGGCGCACCTGCTCGCCGGTGTCGCTGGTGAGGGTGAGGTCGGGGGCGGTGTCCCCGATGGTGAGTCGGTCGGTCATGTGAGTCCCTTCTCGAACTTCTCCTCGACGTGTGCGAGGTGGTACCAGGCCACGCTCGCGCCCCAGACGAGGACGAACAGTGCCACCAGGCCGAAGCCGACGTATTCCAGGTCCATCCGGCCGGCCCAGGCCAGGGACGGGACCCACTCCGAGGCGAGCTGGACGAGCAGCAGGAGTCCGATGGAGAGCGCGACCGTGATGGAGAGGATCGTGACGGTGAAGTTGTAGTAGATCTTGCGGATCGGCTTGAGGAAGGCCCACGAGTAGGCGCGGCTCATCAGCACCCCGTCGAGGGAGTCGAAGAGGATCATGCCCGCGGCGAACAGCACCGGCAGGGTCATCACGGCATACCACGGCAGCGCGAACGCCGCGGTGCCGCCTGCCAGCACCAGGAGCGCGACCTGGGTGGCGGTGTCGAAGCCGAGCCCCATGAGCAGGCCGACCGGGTAGAGGTGTCGGGCGCGGGTCACGCGACGGGTGGTGCGCTTGAAGATGCGAGCCAGGAAGCCGCGATTGTGCAGGTGGTGCTCGAGCTGGTCCTCGTCGAAGGTGCCCGCACGCAGGTGGCGGTAGGCATGCACGATGCCGAGCAGTGCGCTGAGGTTCATCAGCCCGATGACGATGAGGAAGACGCCCGCGGTGACGGTCCCGACCGTGCCGAGGGTTCCCTGCAGCGCCGAGCCGTCGTCGCGCACGGGATCGGCCAGCGCACGTACGCCGACGGCGAGCAGCAGGCTGAGCCCGAAGACGACGCTGGAGTGGCCGAGCCCGAACCAGAACCCGGTCGCGGTGGCGGGAGACCCTTCGCCCACCAGCTTGCGGGTCGTGTTGTCGATCGCCGCGATGTGGTCGGCATCGAAGGCGTGGCGGGCGCCGAGCAGGAACGCAGCCACGCCCAGGCCGATCCCGAAGACGCCCGCACTGCCGACCTCGAACCGCTGCGGGGCGACGACCGCGATCAGCACGCCCCACCCGATGACGTTGAGGGTGAGCACGACCACGGCCATGGCGACGATGTGCCGTCGATCGGTCGGCGACCAGGAGCGGGAAGCGTTGTTCACACCTCGATGCTATTGCATGCGTGTTGCAACAGGCTCGGGGTGCCAGGAGGCCGTGGGCGCGTTGATAGCCTGCCGGGGTGACCCAGGACATGAGCGCGCTCGAGCGCGAGATCGAGGAGACGCGGCAGCGTCTCGCATCGACCATCGACCAGCTCGCGCACCGCGCCCACCCCAAGACCATCGTGGGACGACAGGTGACGACGATGAAGTCCCACTTCGTCGACCTGGACTCCGGTGCCCCCCGCACCGACAACATCCTCAAGGTCGCAGGGGCCGTCGTCGGTGCCCTCGTCCTGCTGGCCGTCGTCCGCAAGGTCGCCCGCTGAGCACCCCGGACAGGACCGCCCCGATCAAGATGCTGCACGACCGCCTGCTCGTCGAGGTCGACAAGGAGGCGGGCGAGCGCCGTTCGACCGGCGGCATCGTCATCCCCGCCACGGCGGCGATGGGCGCGCGCCGCCTGGCGTGGTCTCGGGTGATCGCGGTCGGTCCGCACGCCCGGGCCGTCGAGGTCGGTGACCAGGTGCTCTTCGACCCCGAGGACAAGTCCGAGGTCGAGGTCCAGGGCGAGGTCTACGTCGTCATGCGTGAGCGTGACGTCCACGCGGTCGCCGCCGAGCGGCTCGAGGCCGGGTCCACCGGGCTCTACCTCTGATGCCCGCGAAGGAGTGCTGATGGCCTACCTCGTGAAGCAGTCGCACCGCGCCCCCGCGGTGACCGCACCCGTGCCGGTGGACGACTCGCTGCCGCGGGCCTGCGTGATCGGCGCCGGATCGTCGGGCATCGCGGCGGCCAAGAACCTCTACCTGTCCGGCATCGGGTTCGACTGCTTCGAGAAGGGGAGCGACATCGGAGGCACGTGGGTCTTCGGCAACTCCAACGGCCAGTCCGCGTGCTACGACTCCCTCGAGATCAACACCTCGTGCCCGCGCATGGCCTACTCCGACTTCCCGATGCCCGAGGACTTCCCGGCCTATGCCCGCCACGACCAGGTCCACGACTACTTCGAGCAGTACGTCGACCACTTCGGCTTCCGCCACACGATCACCCTCGACACCACCGTCGAGGACGTCTCCCGCGCCCCCGACGGCCGCTGGGACGTGCGGATCAGTGGGCCGGACGGCACCGAGACCCGGACCTACGACGCCGTCCTGGTCGCCAACGGCCACCACTGGGACCCCCGCTGGCCCGACCCGGCCTACCCGGGCACCTTCGACGGCGAGCAGATCCACGCCCACGCCTACAGCTCCGGTGACCAGCTCGCGGGCCGAGACGTGGTCGTCGTCGGCGCCGGCAACTCGGCCATGGACATCGCGGTCGAGGCCTCCTTCCGGGCTCGGACGACGACCTGGTCGGTGCGCCGCACCGAGTGGGTGCTGCGCAAGTTCTTCCTGGGCAAGCCGAGCGACCAGGTGGCGCTCCCGGGCTGGCTCCCGTGGTGGGTCACCGCCTTCCGCCTGTGGATCGGTGCCACGGCCGCCGGCAGCATGACGAAGTACGGCCTGCCCGCCCCCTCCCACCGGCCCGGACAGTCCCACCCGGTGCAGTCGGAGCGGATCCGCGAGCGCCTCGACGCCGGCGCGATGACCGCGCGGCCGGGCATCGAGCGCCTCGACGGCGACCGGGTGGTGTTCGTCGACGGCACCAGCGCTCCGGCGGACCTCATCGTGTGGGCCACGGGCTACCACGTGAGCTTCCCCTTCCTGTCTCCTGAGCTCCTCGCCGCGCGCGACAACGACCTGCCGCTGTGGAAGCGCGCGGTGCACCCCGGCCTCCCGGGCCTCTACTTCCTCGGCCTCCTGCAACCCATCGGTGCGGTGATGCCGCTCGCCGAGGCCCAGGCGAAGTGGATCGCCGAGACCCTCGCCGGTCACTATGTCCCCCCGTCCGACTCCGTGGTCCGACGCCAGATGGCGGCCGACCACGAGCGCGACACCCAGCAGTTCTACGCCTCGCCCCGGCACACCATGGAGGTCGACTTCGACCACTACCTGTGGGACCTCGAGCGCGAGCGCAAGAAGGGACGAGCCCGTGCTTCGTCGTAGATTCGCCCGGCTCGTCCTGCGCGCCGTCCGCTGGAAGCTGGTCGGGGAGGTCCCCGAGCGCGGCGTGCTCGTGGGCGCGCCGCACACCTCCAACTGGGACTGGGTGCTCACCATGCTGCTGGCCTGGTCCTACGGCATCACGATCCGGCTCCTGGTCAAGCGCGAGCTCTTCGTCGGCCCGCTGGGCTGGCTGCTGCGTCGCACCGGCGCGGTGGAGCTGGACCGCACGAACCCCGGCCGGACGATCAAGGAGCTGCTGGCCGAGTCCGAGGGCGGCGACCCGTGGCTGATCGGTCTCGCCGCCGAGGGCACCCGCTCGCGCGGGGACTACTGGAAGTCCGGCTTCTACCGGATCGCCCAGCAGACCGGCCTCTCGATCACCCTGGCCTTCATCGATGCCCCGTCGCGCACGGTCGGCTGGGGCCCGACCTTCCATCCCACCGGCGACGTCGCTGCCGACATGGACCTCATCCGCGCCTTCTACGCCGACAAGACCGGCATCAAGCCGGAGAACTTCACGCCCCCTCGCCTGCGCGAGGAGCGCCGCAACGACGCGTGAGTCACGCCCTCCCAAAGGGTGTGATCGATTTCCCGCCGATGCTCGCGATGGCTACGTTGAGGGTCCAATCGAAGGGAGCATGTCATGGCGTTGTTGCTGTGGATCCTTGCCGTCATCCTCGTGGTGTCCGGCATCGTCTCGCTGGTCCGAGGCCAGATGTTGTGGGGCATCGTCCTCATCATCGTCGGCCTGCTCGTCGGCCCCGGTGGGGTCAGCCTGTTCACCAAGTAGGACTGCCCGAGCGCAGGCACCACCGAGAGCCGGTCCTTGCGGACCGGCTCTCGGCCTGTCGACGCCCCGGGGGGATGGGGCGCCGCGTCCCCCATGCGCTGGATCTATGCCGGGCGCACGGAGGGGAGCTCGCGCGTGCGGACCACTCCCGCGGCAGGGGGGTGGGCGAACGGGAGCTCAGCCGTCGCGCACACCGCAACGGCGTGTCTGTCGACAGTCACTTCCGGAACCCCGATTCGCGCGTCTGAAAGAAGTCGCTACCGGGTCCGGGGTGGCATCTCCCAGTGAACCACCACGGTCGAAGGAACAACAGGGGTGCGGGCGAGAATGTCACGGACGCGTGAGCTCGGGCAGGCTGTCCGCGTCCGTGGTGATGGTGAGGGCCACGTCGCTCAGCATGAGACCGCGCTCGCGACAATAGGTGCGCATCCGGGTGAAGGCCTCGTCCGGGCTCTCGTCGTGGAGGTGGGCGAGATACCCCTTGGCCTGCTCCACCACGATGCGGCTGTTCAGGGCGAACTGCAGCTGTCCGGTGAGCTGCTCGCCCCGAGAGATGGAGCGCGCCTGCAGGAGGGCGATGGTCGCGACGTCGGCCACGGCCTGGACGACCCGGACGTCGGCATCGTCCATCTCCCCGGCATCCGGGCCGAACATGTTCAGGGCGCCGATGACGTCTCCCCGGAGTCGCAGGGGGAAGGCGTGGACGGCCTTGATTCCGGCCGCGACAGCGTGCGGTGCGAACTGCGGCCACCTGTCGCGGACCTCCTGCAGATCCGCGACGATGACAGGTAGGCCGTCGCGGAAGCAGTCCTGGCAAGGGCCTTCCTCGGTCTGAGCCTGGAAGAGCTCGAGCATCCCGGCGCGCTCGTCGGACGCGGCCATGAGCCGGAGTCGGCCGCGCTGGTCGGCCAGCATCAGGCCGCAGATCCGGGCGGCCACCAGGTCCGAGGCGTGGGTCGTGACCCGCTGGAGGAAGTCGATGAGGTCGAACTCGTCGACGAGGGTGTCGGCAACATCGATGAGGACTGCCGCCAACCGGTCGGAATCGATGCTCGTCATTGGTGGGTCGTTCCCTTCACCGGAAGCTGAGCCAGACGCGGCGCTGCGGTGCTGCTCGGTGAGCCGGCGAGGTGGTCGTCACGTGTCCGACTCCAAGGTCAGTTTACGCTCGATGACCTCTCGGGCAACGTCGACTGCGCGCTGCCCGTGGGCGAACGTGTAGGCCCGCAGCCTGCTCAGGGCCTCCTCGTCACTGATGTCGAGCTGGGCCATCAGCATGCCCTGGGCCTGGTACACCTCGAAGCGGTTGCCGTCGATGTCGTCGAAGAGGTCGGCGGCCGACCGAGTCCCTGCACCGGCGTCCAGCAGGAGCCTCTGCATCGCCACCTCGGCGAAGGTGAGGGCCGTCGAGAGGGTGCCGAGCGTCAGGACACCCGGGCGGTCGCGATAGACGTCCATGGCGCCGAGGTGCGCGGCTCCGACCTGGAGCGGGAACGCGAACACCGCGCGTACGCCGAGCGCGTGGGCGGCAGGGGCGTAGCCGGTCCAGGTGGTGGCGGCCGTCTTGCTGAGGTCGGGAACGAGGACCGGGTGGCGCGAGGTGCAGGCATCGAGGCAGGGTCCTTCGCCGAGCACGAACTGGAGCTCCTCGACCGGGACGAGCGCCTCGCTGGAGGTGGCGATGGCGAGCGGGGCGTTCCCCTGCGTCAGGAGGCTGATGCCGACCCCCATCGCCGGCAGGTCCCTGGCCGCGGTCCGACACACGCGCTGCAACCACCCGGCCAGGGCCGACCTGTCCCCGAGGGTCTCGGCCTCGCCCGCGATGAGTGTCCGCACGCGGGCCATCCGGTCCACGGATGTCATCGATTGCCTCCTGCGCCGGCGCGTCCCCCAAGGGTCGCCGGGTCCAGGACGACAGGCCGCCACCGTACTGGGGAGCGGCCTGCCCGCACAACGAACAAGCCCCTCGACCCGTTGCCGGTGAGGGGCTGTCGTACGCCATGAGGGACTTGAACCCCCAACCCGCTGATTAAGAGTCAGCTGCTCTACCAATTGAGCTAATGGCGCGTGGTGAAGCGAGTGGAACTTTATCAGCGGGTGACGTCCATCAACAATCGGGGCCGTGCGGAGTGCGGAACGGCGCCCACGCCCGGGCCAATGGCTCGGTCGTGGGCGCCGTCCTCACGCGAGAGGGGTGTGGTCAGCCGGCGTGGCCGTCGACCAGGTCCTTGCCCCGTCCGCCCTTGACGTTGTCCTTGCCGGGGCCACCGGTCAGGGTGTCCTCACCACGGTTGCCACGGATGCGGTCGTCGCCGCCACCGCCACGGACGGTGTCGTCGCCGCCACCCGCGACGACGCGGTCGGGACCGGTGCCGCCCTTGATGGTGTCGTCGCCACCACGCCCCTTGATCACGTCGGCACCGCTGCCGCCCTTGATCTTGTCGTCGCCCGAGCGACCGAGCAGGGTGTCGTCGCCACGACCGCCCACGACCTTGTCGTCGCCGCCGCCGGTCCGGATCGTGTCGTTCCCGCCGCCGCCGCAGACGACGTCGTCACCGCCCAAAGAGGAGATGATGTCTGCGCCGGCCGTGCCGAGGATGACGTCCCTGCCCGCGGTGCCGGTCGTGACCACGCCTGGCTTGGCGACGATCGTGACGGCCTCGCCGGCGCACGACCCGGGGAGGGCGGTCACCGTGACGGCGAACGTGCCGGTGGTGGCCCGCCCCTGCGCGTCGGTGGCGGTGCAGGTGACCGTCGTGGTGCCGACTGCGAACGTGGATCCCGAGGGCGGGGTGCAGGTCACCGGGAGCGGCTGGTTGTTGCCGTCCTTGGCCGAGGCGGCGTAGCTCACGACGGCACCGTCGGAGGTGGCCGCGGCCTGGGTCACTGACGCGGGCAGCGCCAGGGTCGGCTTGGTGCCGAGGCCGCCGAAGTTGACGACCGCGTTGGCCTGGTCCTGGCTCATGCAGGCGGACGGAGCGTGGGCGGCGATGGCGGCCGCGGCGGTCGCGGCTCCGGCCTGCGTCCCCCGCAGGACCGTGTAGGTGAGGATGGACTTGGTCTGTCCAGGAGCGAGGCTGACCTGATAGGTCCAGAACGGGTTGTCGTCGCCGTCGGCGAAGTTCGACTCGATCACGGTCGACTGGGCACCGTCACCCTGGAGCACGTGCCCGATGCGGGGGTCGCTGGAGGTGGTGCCGGACCAGTTCTGGAAGGTGCCGACCCACGAGTCCGAGGTGTCCACCGTGGTGTCCCCACCCGAGCTGGCGAAGATGCGGGTGTTGGCGTCGGAGCCGAGGTTGTTGTCGATGTAGAGGGTGGCCGTGGTGGTCGCGGCGGAGGTGTTGGTGACCGTGTTGGCCCAGCGGGCGTAGCCGGCGTCGGCGGGCACGAAGACCTGGCGCGACACCGTGAGGTCTCCGTTGACCTGCGCGGGGTAGTCCAGGGCGCGGCCGTCGCAGCTCGCGGTGGGCTCGGCGCCGAGCCGGTTGTAACGCAGGGCCGCGACGGGCGCCTGGGCGGTGGAGCCGCGCGTGACGGGCGGGACCGGCGGGGGAACGGTGCCGACGAACGTCGACAGCGTGTTGTAGCCGTCGAAGGCGTCGTTGAGCGTCGTGCTGGTGGTGCCACCGCTGGCCGTCGAGGCCACCACGGGGTCCTGGAAGCTCGCCTCGGACGCGGCGCCGCTGGCACTGCTGGTGGTGCTGAAGGTGATGTTGGTATTGAGGTACCAGGTGGCGCCGACACCGTCGACGAGGTTCACCGAACCGGTGGCCTGGGCCACCGAGCCGTCCCCGACCACCGAGCCCTGCGAGACCTGCTTGCCCCCGGCGAACTTGTCCTCGTCCGCCGACGACGGCGAGGCCGCGATCAGCGCAGTGGCGGGCAGCGAGATCGCGCAGATGGTGGCGATGCTGAGCAGCGTCGAGCGACGACGGCGCTCCTGGGCGGGGCGACGGGGCATGGGTGAGCCTTCCGGGGGTGGGAGAGTGCGAGACAGTGAGCCCGAGACGCGCTGCCGCTGGTGCGGTCAGCGCTCAAAGTCTGGCACCGCTGCCGTCACCGCGTGGGGGTTTTGAGCACGAACCAGCCGTCGGTGTCAGCCTGCTGCCACCGGATCCCCACGAGCCGCGCGCCCTCCACGATCGCGATCGCGTGCACCTCTCCTGAACCGGCCTCCACGGTGAGGGTGTGCTCGACGACACCGGTCTCGACGTTCACCACGGCCAGCCCGTGTCGCGCCCCGGCGGGCGGGTCGAGCGCCACGGGGAGTGCGGCGTAGGGACCCTCGTCCGGGGGCACAGTGCAGCCCACCACGGCTCGGTCGGCGACGAAGGCCAGGCCGCGCGCCAGGCCGGGCAGCTCGACCACCGACGTGGCGGTGCCGTCGTGGCGGTCGATCCGGAGCAGCTCCCCCGTCCCCCCGTTGGTGACGTAGAGCTGGCCGTCGTGCAGACGCGGCGAGCACGGGAGGGACAGACCCCGGGCCAGCACGGTTGCGGTGCGTAGGTCGACCACGACGCCGCTGTGGGCGAGGTCCGCCAGCCAGCCGGCGGGGTCGTCGGTCTCCGCGGCGCACGTCAGGTAGGCCGGCTCGCCGTCGTCGACGGCGAGCCCCGTGACATGGCACCGCTCCTCGGCGACGTCCTCGGACACGAAAGGCGCCCGGGCGACCAGGTCAAAGTTGAGCGAGTCCCCGATGGTCGCGACGCCGTTGCACAGCGCGGTCGTGAACAGCACACGTCCACTGCCGTCGACGGCGACATCGCGCACCCCGACGAAGCCCGTGGTGTGGGAGACCTGGTTGAAGAGCAGCCGGTCCTCGCCGCCGGGTCCTCGGCCCCCGTCCAGTGCGTCGTGCAGCTCGTGCAGCTGCCACCGGCTGGCGACGTGCAACGTGCCGTCAGGCCCGGCCGCAAGGCCCATCACGATGTCGAAGCGCAGCTCTGTGACCACCAGCCGCGAGCCGTCCAGGCCGATCGTCAGCAGCTTGTCCCCGGTGCTCACCACGACGCTGGACCCGGACGCCGCCAGCCACTCCACGAACCCCGCCGACGGGGTGGCGTTGATCGAGGAGACGGCCACCAGGCCGGGGCCCACGGGTGACGGTGAGACCGGAGTCGGCCACTGCGGCCCGGTCATGCCGGAACCCCGTTGAACCGGAAGCGGGTGGTGATCTCGTCGGTCGTGAAGCCCAGGGCAGACGGTCGACGGATGCCGGGCAGCGCCACCACCTCGAAGATCTCGCGCGCAGGACCATCGACCTGGAGCCACTCGACCACCTCGCCCGAGCGCAGGTCGACGACGAAGATGCCGAGCCGCGGTGGCCAGCCGCGCGACGAGAGCCGGTCGTCCAGGCCCAACCCCGAGTAGATGTCCCCGTGTCGGGGCTTGGAGGTCCCCACCACGGCGTAGTCGCCGACGAAGCAGAGTCCCCGCGCGAACCCGGGCAGGGCGGCGACGGGCTCGAAGCGGCCGCGTCCCACGTCGATGCGGCCCAGCTCGCCCGTGCCGGCGTTGGCGACCCACAGCGCGTCGCCGTGCCACCTGGGGGAGTGGGGCATGGACAGGCCCCGGCAGATGATCTCACCCGATGCGACGTCGATGACCGTGCCGCCGTCGCGTCGATGGGCACGCCACCCCTCCACCTCTGTCGAGGTCGACACGGTCGTCACGGCGTCCGGGCGGCCGTGGCGCATCGCCAGCCCGTTGAGGTGGCACCGGTCGTTGGGTGCGGGACCGGGGAGGAACCGCGGCCACCACGTCGGCTCGAAGGAGTGGGTGTCGCTGACCCGCGCGAGGCACCCGAAGCGGGTGTTGACCATGAGCACCCCGCCGTCGTCCTCCACCCCGAGGTCGTGGACGTTGATGTAGCCGGTGCTCGAGCGTCGCATCGGCACGTAGAGGCGGTCGTGTCCCGCCTCGGTCCGCTCGCCCGGCGACAGCACGTTCTGCAGGCGCCAGATCTCCCGGCGGGTGCCGACGTGGATCGCGTCGCGGACCGGGTCGTGGGCGATGCCCATGGCCTTGTCGAAGGTCCGCTCGAACACCGCGATGCCCCCGGCGTCGTCGAGGCCGACGAACATCAGCTTCGCCGGCGGGAGGGCGAAGACGAGCGACGTGTTCGCCGCGTGCAGCCAGGCCTCGAACCCCTCCGACATCCGCAGCGGGAGCTCGTCGCTTTCTGCCCGCCCATCCGTCATGGCCGCAACCCTCCCACACCGACCGGGGCCGTCGGGTGGCCTTGGACCGATGCCCGGTGAGGCGCCCGGCGCCGCGATCTCAACGTCGGACGCGGAGGACGAAGCGGCGGACGGTGACTGCGCCTGCCGCGTCCGTGGCCCGCACGGTGACCACGCGCCTGCCCGCCCTCGTGGGCCGCCCCGAGACGATGATCGTGCCCGACCTGCGCCGCACGAGCCGCAGGCCCGGCAGGGTGCCCGACGTCCGCCAGGTCACCCGACCGGCGGCTCCCCGGGTCGTGATCCGGGTGCGGTAGCGCCGGTGGAGGTGTCCGACCGGAAGGCGGGCTCGGGTGACGAAACCGAACACCGCGACCGGGCCGACGACGGGCACCGAGGAGACGGGCACCGAGGAGACAGGCACCGACGAGACGGGCGGCGTTTCGGGGACCGGCACAGTGGCGACCGGCACCGTCGGGACCGGCGCCTCGGGGACCCTCGACGGATCGACGCTCAGCACGAAGGTCGTCGTCGCGGAGGTCCCGGCGGCATCGGTGACCCGCAGGGTGACGGGGACCGAGCCGTGGGCCGTCGGCGTCCCGGCCACGGTCGCGGTGTCGGGGTCGAGCCGCAGTCCGGTGGGCAGACCGGTGGCAGCCCAGGCGTACGGCGCGCGACCGCCGCTCGCCGAGGCGGGGTGGTCGGTGTAGGCGACGCCCACGGTGGCCGGCGCCGGGGTCGACGAGCTGACCCTGAGGTCCGCGCCGCCGGGAACGTCGGTGACCAGGGAGACGCGGTAGTGGCCCAGCGAGGCGTAGTCGCTGTAGCCACCCGGGGTGGTGGGGTCACCGCTGCCCACCCCGTCGACGACGGCCGTGTAGGTGGCCGCTGCATCCGGCAGCGTGGTGGTCCACACGGCGTCCATCCCCGTTGCGGCGCCCGGACCGACGCGCACGACGAGCGGGTCCACCGAGGCGACGAGTGCCCCGGAGGAGTCCAGGATCTGCAGGCCGACGTCCAGGTCGGGGAAACCCGGGCCCGGAGTCACGGTGAGTGCGGTGGAGCCAGCACCGATGAACGTGAACGCGTCGGTGTCCGTGCGGGTGGCGATCACGCCGTCGAGGGGCGTGGCGGCCAGCGTGGTCGCCCCGGCCGGGGTGTTGGCGTGGTCGTCGGGCAGCACCCCCAGCCGCGCGGCGATGAGCGCCACGTCGTCCTCAGTGTTGGTGGCCCCGGGATACTCACCGGCCGACCACTGGGTCACGGGCTGGTTGTAGGAGGAGCCCATGATCGGGGCCCACGGGGGCGAGCCGGCGTAGTAGGTGGAGCTGGCACCGTCGTGGCGCAGTCCGAGGTTGTGTCCGGCCTCGTGGGCAGCGGCCTCACCGAGCCTGCGGCCGGAGGTGGACGTGCCCTGGGTGAACACCCACGCGGGCTGGTAGTAGGCGTGGTTGCCGGAGAGGTCGAACACGCCGACGTAGGCGACACCGCCGCACCGGCAGGCGTCGTAGATCGGGCCGGCTCCAGTGATGAGCACCTGTGTCCCGTACGTCGTGTCGGCGGGACCGCTGCGCTCGATCGCACCGGCGGCCGGGGGCTTGGTGGTGACGTTGACGTCGAAGGGGGCGTAGTCCTCGGCGACGACCTGCCATGCCTTCTGGATCTCGTTGAGCTCTGCGGAGGTGAAGGCGGTGTCGGCAGGCGCGGTGATGGAGTAGGGGGCGACCGTGATGCTCGGGGTGGAGTAGCTGGCGTTCCACGCGGTGCCGCTCACCTCTGCCCCGGTGAAGTCGAGGTAGATCGTCCGGGCAGCACCGGGGTTGGACTCCAGCGTGAAGGTCGCCGCCAGCGACCCGGGCTCGGTGGTCGCGGCCATCGGCGCATCGGCGGTCCCGCTGCTGCGGGTGCTGTCGCGGTCGGCGGCCTCGACGTGGAAGCGGCGTCCGCAGGTGTCGAGCCACAGCGTCCGATCGGTGCTCACCTCGGCGGCCAGCTCGCGCACCGGGACGTCGTTCACGGCCGCGGCGGCGGCCAGGTCGTCACTGGAATCGGCCTGCACGTCGGACCCGCGGGTGGCCCGGTCAAGGAGCGGCACCCGGCACCCGGCACCCACTGCGGCGGACGCGTCCACGCGCGCGGCGTTGTCACTGGCTCCGGCGGGCGCGGGCACGAAGGCGACACTCACCGCGGTCCACGCCACGAGGGCACGGGTCAGTCGAGGCGACGCGACGGCAGGCACAGGCGGAGTCCGTATCGGTGGGAGGGCACCGCGATCGTAGGCGTGGCGGCCGGGGGCGGCAGCCGTTTCGCGACATCCGCCTCAGAGGTCGGCGAGCACGGCCTGGGCGGCGTTGTGCCCCCCCAGCCCGGAGACCGCGCCGCCGCGCCGGGCCCCCGACCCGCACAGGAGCACGGAGTCGTGCCCGGTCTGCACCCCCCACTGCTGGGCGGGGGTGTCGAGGCGGGCCCGGTTGGGCGCCCACGGCCACTCGAGGTCACCGTGGAAGATGTGGCCGCCGGGCATCGCGAGGTCCTTCTCGATGTCCTGGGGGATCTTCGCCTCGATGCAGGGCCTGCCGTCGGCGTCGGTGGCGAGGCAGTCCTCGATGGGCTCGGCGAGGACGGCGTTGAGCGAGGCGAGCGCGCGCTGGGTCGCGACCTCGCGGGCGCGGGGGTCGGCGTCGAAGAGGCCGGCGGGGGTGTGCAGGCCGAAGTAGGTCAGCGTGTGCGCCGAGCCGGCGCGCTCGCCCAGGATCGTCGGGTCGCTGAGGCTGTGGCAGTAGACCTCGCCGGGCATCGGGTCCGGCACCGCGCCGCGGGCAGCAGCGGCGTACGCCGTCTCCAGGTCGGTGTAGTCCTCGGCGAGGTGGAGGGTGCCGGCGAACGCGACCTCGGGATCGGCGCCGGACTTGAGCGCCGGCAGCCGGTCGAGCAGGAAGTTGATCTTGAGCTGGGAGCCGGCCGGCTTGCTCTCGGTGTCCTCGCCCTCACCGAGCAGGATCCGCAGCACCCAGGGGGCCACCCCCGACAGCACGCGCCGACCGGTCACGGAGTGCTCGTGGGTGCCGTCGTGCCAGATGACCTCGGCGCCGTCGGGGCCGGGGGAGATGGCGCTGACGCCGGCCCCGGTGCGGATCTCGGCGCCGGCCTCGACCGCGGCCCTGGCGAGGGCGTCGGTGACCGCCCCCATCCCCCCGACCGGCACCCGCCACTCACCGGTGCCGTTGCCGATCAGGTGGTAGAGGAAGCAGCGGTTCTGGATCAGCGAGGGGTCGTCCATGGATGCGAAGGTCCCGATCAGCGCGTCGGTTGCGACCACGCCACGCACCGTGTCGTCGGTGAAGCGCGACACGATCGTGCGTCCGAGCGGCTCGGTCACGACGTCGGTCCAGGTGCGCTCGTCCACCAGGGCCCGCAGCTCACGCTCGAGGGGGAGCGGCTGCATGAGGGTCGGTGCCACGACCTCGGCGAGCCGACCGACCTCGGCGTAGAAGGCCTGCCAGGCGGTGTACTCCTCCTCGCCCCCGGTGAGGTCGCGGAACGACGCCCGCGTCGTCTCACCCTCGGGCCGCTCGACGAGCAGCCCGCCGGAGCGCGCGCCCCGCGTCCAGGGCGTGTACGACGCGGTGGTGCGTGAGGCGAAGCGGACGTCGAGGGACAGGTCGGCCATCAGCCGCTCCGGCATCAGGCTCACCAGGTAGGAGTAGCGCGAGAGCCGGGCCGGGTGTCCGGCGAAGGGCTCGACGGAGACGGCGGCGCCGCCGGTGTGGCCCAGGCGCTCGAGCACGAGGACCGACAGGCCGGCTCGCGCGAGGTAGGCGGCGCTGACCAGCGCGTTGTGGCCGCCGCCGACCACGACGACGTCATAGGAGCTCTTGTCGGTGCCGGAATTCACCGGCCCAACGTAGACCCTCGGTCGGTGCCGTCCCGGCACGGCACCGAGGTCAGCCTGTGAACGTGTCGTTGGGCACGACGACGGCGCGACCGGTGACCCGGCCGTGCGCGAGGTCGTCGTAGGCCGCGACAGCGTCTTGGAGCGGGTAGAGGGTCGTGGTCGCGTGCAGCAGCCCCCGGCTGGCGAGGTCGAGCACTGCGACGAGCTCGCTCCGGTTGCCCCAGTAGGTGGTCTGGACGCTGGTCTCGTAGGGGAGGCCGAGGAAGGAGACCGGCAGCGTGCCGCCCGCGATCCCGACCAGGGTGATGTCGCCCAGCTGACGCACGCACGCGGCCGCCGTGGCCAGCGTCTCGTCGGAGCCGACGAAGTCGAGCACCACGTCGGCACCCCGACCGCCGGTGGCCTCCCGGATGCGGGTGGCGGTCTCCGGTCCCGGCTCCAGCGCGAGGTCGGCGCCGTGCTCGGTGGCCTGGTCCCGGGCGCCCTCGCGGCCGTCGACCGCGATCACGCGTGCGGCGGTGATCGCCTTGAGCACCTGCACCCCGAGGTGGCCGAGGCCGCCCACGCCGATCACCACGGCAGTCGATCCGGGGGTCAGCTTGCCCAGCGAGCGTCGTACGGCGTGGTAGGGCGTCAGCGCGGCGTCGGTCAGCGGCGCGGCGTCGACGACCTCGAGCCCGTCGGGGATCGGCACGAGGTGCCGCGCGGCCGGGACCACCATGAACTCCGCCATCCCTCCGTCGAGGCCCAGGCCCCCGCCCCCGCCCGGCACCGGCGCGAGGTCGGGCCGCTCACAGTAGGTCTCCAGCCCGTCGAGGCAGCGCTCGCAGGCGCCACAGCCCCAGGCGCCGACCACGGCCACGGCCTGGCCGACGACCAGCCCGCTCACGCCCTGGCCGAGGGTGTGGACCCAGCCGGCGTTCTCGTGGCCGAGGGTGAACGGCGGGTTCCACGGCAGGGTGCCCGGCTCGAACTCGTGCATCAGGTGCAGGTCCGAGTGGCAGGCCCCCGACGCCCCCACCTGGATCAGCACCTCGCCCGGTCCGGGGACGGGGACGGGAACGTCCTCGAGCACCGGCTCGCTCCGCCATCCGGTCAATCGCAGTGCACGCATGGTCGACCTCCTCAGGTTCACCTCCACCCTCCTCGGTGCCAGGGCAGGGCAGCAGGGTCCTTCGCCGCGAGGTGTCGGGCCCAAGGACCCTTCGTGCCGTGGGCCGGGCAGCGGACAGTGGAGGTGTCGGACCCAGCCAGAGGAGAGCACCATGACCGAGCAGCCAGCAGTCCCGAGCACCGAGAGCACGTCCCACGGGCGACCGATCCTCGTCGGAGTCGGTCCGGAGGCGGTCGACGCGGCGCTGGAGTTCGCTGCCGCGGAGGCGATCCGGGCCGGGTGCGGGCTGCACCTCGTGCATGCGGTGCACGTGGTGCCCGCCGGGCCCGAGAACATCCTGCTCACCGCCGTCGACATCGACGCCTGGGGACGCGAGATCCTCGCGTCGGCCGTCAAGCGGGCCGAGGACCTGGTCGACGGAGCGGTGCCGGTCACCAACGAGCTCCGGCGCGGGACCGCCGTGCAGGTGCTGGTCGAGGCGGGACTGACGGCGCGGATGGTGGTGCTCGAGCACCGCCACCTGTCCCGCCTGGAGCGGGTCGTCAACCGGACCGTCGCCGGCGGCGTGGCGGCGCACCTGCGAGTGCCCGTCGTCGCCGTCCCCAGTGGCTGGGTCCGCCCCACCGGGGAGCCGGTCGTCGTGGCCGGCGTGGACGTCCCGGAGCGGTCGGCAGAGGTCCTGTCCGCCGCGGCGGCCGAGGCCCGCGCGCGCGGTGCCGCCCTCCGAATCGTGCACTCCTGGGGGATGCCGGTGCACGAGGGCGTGATGATCGAGCCGAGTCAGCACCAGCCCTGGGCCGACCGGTCCCGCGCCGAGGTGCGCGCCGCGCTCGACGCACTGGGCGACGAGTCAGTGGCGATCGAGGCGGACGTGGTCGTCCACCCCGGGCGCGCCATCGAGGCGATCCTCGACGCGTGCGACGGCGCCGAGCTGCTCGTGATCGGGCGACACGACCCGCTGATCCCCGTCGGGTCGCACATCGGCCCGGTGGCCCGGGCGGTGCTCCGCGAGGCCGCCTGTCCGGTGCTCCTGGCGAGCCCGCACGCCCACCGGGCGGCGTACCACGCCTGAGCGGATCAGTGCGAGGGAAGTGAGCCGGACAGCAGCTCGTGGCGCTCGGCGCTGGCGGCGTTGAGCCCGACGATCTCCACGGTCTTGCCCTTGCGGGCGTACTTGGTGGTGATCGCGTCGAGCGAGGCGACCGTGGAGGCGTCCCAGATGTGCGACTGGGTGAGGTCGATGACCACGTCCTGCGGGTCGTCCGCATAGTCGAACTGGGTGTAGAGGTCGTTGCTGGACGCGAAGAAGAGCTCACCGGTCACGTGGTAGACCGCGGTCGGCGTGCCGTTGCGGTCCGTGACGAGCTCGCGCCGAGTCTCGGTCAGGTGCGCGACGCGCCGCGCGAACAGCGTCATCGCGACGAGCACGCCCACGACGACCCCGATGGCGAGGTTGTGGCTGACCACGGTGACGACGACGGTGGAGGCCATCACGGTGGTCTCCGACCTCGGCATCCGGCGCAGCGTGGCGGGCTGGATCGAGTGCCAGTCGAAGGTGCCGACCGAGACCATGATCATGACGGCGACGAGGGCCGCCATCGGGATGAGGGCGACCACGTCGCCGAAGCCGACCACCAGGATCAGCAGGAAGACGCCGGCCAGGAAGGTGGAGATCCGGGTGCGGGCCCCGGAGGCCTTCACGTTGATCATCGTCTGGCCGATCATCGCGCAGCCACCCATGCCGCCGAAGAATCCGGTGATCACGTTGGCGGCACCCTGGCCCCAGGCCTCGCGGGTCTTGTCGCTGTGGGTGTCGGTGATGTCGTCGACGAGCTTGGCGGTCAGCAGCGACTCGAGCAGGCCCACGAGCGCCATGGCGAGGGCGTAGGGCGCGATGATCTTCAGCGTCTCGAGGGTCCACGGCACGTCGGGGAGGAACAGGGAGGGGAGGCTGTCGGGCAGCTCGCCCTCGTCGCCGACCGTCGGGACGGTGATGGCCGCCAGCAGCGTGAACGCGGTGAGGGCGACGATCGCGACCAGGGGAGCCGGCACGACGTTGGAGATGCGCGGCAGGCCGACGATGACGGCGATGCCGACGGCGATCATCGGGTAGACCAGCCAGGGCACGTCGACCAGGTGCGGAACCTGAGCGAGGAAGATGAGGATGGCCAGGGCGTTGACGAAGCCCACCATCACCGACCGCGGGATGAACCGCATCAGTCGGGCCACCCCGACGAGGCCGAGCACGACCTGGATCACCCCGCCGAGCAGCACGGTGGCGATGAGGAAGTCCAGGCCGTGCTCGCGGACCACCGGCGCGATCACGAGCGCGATGGCACCGGTCGCGGCCGAGATCATCGCGGGGCGACCACCGAGGAAGGAGATCGACACCGCCATCGTGAAGGAGGCGAACAGGCCGACCCGCGGGTCGACCCCGGCGATGATCGAGAACGAGATCGCCTCAGGGATCAGCGCCAGTGCCACGACGAGGCCGGCGAGCACCTCGGTGCGCAGCATCCGCGGCGAGCGCAGCGCGTTGCGGACGGTGGGCTCGAGCACGGGCGGCGAGGCGGGGGAGACAGTCGGGGGCACGGGCAGGAACTCTAACCTCACGTAAGGGTAGAGTTTGAATCCGTACGAACGACGAGAGGACCGCGCGTGGACGGCACCACCCAGGCCGGGGCGATCATGCACATCGGTGAGGTCGCCGCGCGCACCGGTCTCTCGCTGCGCAGTCTGCGGCACTGGGAGGAGGTCGGCCTCCTCCAGCCGTCGGGACGCACGGACGGCGGCTTCCGGCTCTACACCGACGCGGACGTGGAGAAGATCTTCGTGATCCGCCGGATGAAGCCTCTCGGGTTCAGCCTGGACCAGATGAAGGACGTCATGCGTGACCTCGAGGCGCTCGAGATCCCGGGGTCCACGGCGGCGGACCGCGTCGCCGTACGCACACGGCTGGACGCGATCCGCGCCGAGGCGACCGAGCGCCGGGTGGCCCTCGTGCGTCAGCTCGACATGGCCGACGAGTTCATCGCCCTCATCGAGGCCCGCTCCGACTAGAGCCTCGACCGCCTCAGCGGCCGAAGAGCTTGGACAGGAACCCGCCGCCGGCGCCGGCCGCGGCCTTCTCGGCCGGGGAGTGCTGGCCGTTGCACCACTCCTTCGCGGGGACGCCGGCCTTGACCTGGCCGACGTGCTGGCCGCAGCCGGCCCAGGTGGTCTTGCTGCAGGTCTTGCATCGGACTGCTCGGCACATGGGGGTGCTCCGTTCTGGGTGGGTGAGGAGGGTGGTGCGGGTTCGGTGTGGGTCGGGGGACGGGCTCAGCCGTGCGAGAAGGTGATCTTGGGCAGCACGCGAGTGAGCCAGCGCGGGCTCCACCATGCCGCCCGGCCGGTCAGGCGCAGCATCACCGGCAGCAGCACGAGCCTGACCAGGAACGCGTCGAGCAGCACGGCGACGCCGAGCACGATGCCCATCTCCTTGGGCGGCAGCGGGCCGGAGAGCGCGAAGGTGAAGAACACCGCGACCATCACCGCGCCGGCGGCGAAGATCACCCGTCCCGAGTGCGCCAGAGAGCCCACCATGGCCTCACGCGGATCGCCGGACTTCTCGTAGTGCTCCTTGGCGGAGGCGAGCAGGAAGACGGTGTAGTCCATCGCGATCGCGAAGATCATCGCGAAGAAGAACACCGGGGCCCAGGCGTCGAGGAAGCCCTGGGACTCGAAGCCGAGCAGGTCGGCGCCGATGCCCTCCTGGAAGACCAGGCGAGCGACACCGAAGGCCGCAGCCGTGGACAGCAGGCTGGCCAGGGTGCCCAGCAGCGAGATGAGCGGCGCCTGGAGGGCGACGAGCAGGAGCAGGAAGCCGAGGGTCAGCACGACGCCGATCACGAGCGGGGTGGACTCGTCGAGCTGGCTCTTGAGGTCGAGGTTCTCCACCGCAGCCCCTCCCACGAGCGCAGACGCGGGCAGGTCCTCCCGCAACCGGTCGACGGTCGCACCGAGCTGAGGGTCGGAGGGGTCGACGGTCGGCACCGCCTGGATGAGCACGAGGTCGCTGTCATCGGCGGCGGGCTGCGGGGGCATGGCCCCCGCGATGCCGGTGTCGGCGCCCAGGACGGCGTACGACGCCTCCGCGTCCGCGCTGTCGGCCACCACCTGGAGTGTGCCGGGAGCGCCGTCCCCGAACGCCTGCTGCACCTGGTCGTAGCCGACGCGTGCGCTGGCATCCTCCGGCAGCACCTGGATGGACGGCATCGCCGTCGTCAGGCCCAGGACCGGGGCCGCGAGGGCCAACAGGACCACGAGGGAGGCCAGTCCGAAGGCGACGGGTCGCCGCCACAGGCGCTCGCCCCACGCCGCGAATCGGGCCGAGCGGTGCTCGCCGGTGTGGACCCACTTCAGGGCCAGCTTGTTGATCCGGTGGTCGAGGCCGAAGAGCACGAGAGGGAGCAGGGTCAACGTGGCGGCCAGCACGAAGACGACCGCGAGCATGATCCCTCCGGCCATCGACCGGAAGGACGGCGACGGCACGAGCATCACCGCCGACAGCGACACGAGCACAGTGATCCCCGAGAGGAGGACGGCCTTGCCGGCGGTGTCCATGGTCTCGGCGATCGCCTGGCGCGGCGTCTCGTGGTGTCCCATCCGGGCGGCGCGGAAGCGGACCACGAGGAAGAGCGCGTAGTCGATGCCCAGCGCGAGGGCGAACATCATCGCGAAGTTCATCGCCCAGATCGAGACCGGCACCAGCTCGTTGATGAGCACGAGCGACCCGGCCGATGCGACGAGACCCGCGAGGGTCAGGATGAGGGGGAGCCCGGCGGCGACCAGGGCCCCGAAGGCGAGGACGAGGATCGCGAGCGTCACCGGCCAGGAGAACATCTCGGACTTCAGCATCGCGTCGAGGTTGGCCTCGTTGAAGTCCGACCAGAGCAGGGAGGCACCGGTCGGATTGACCTCGACGCCCGCTCCGGAGAGGGCCTCGAGCTCGCCCTTGAGGTCGTCGGCGACGCGCACCATCTCGTTGGGGTCGGCGCCCGCGCCGGCGAGGATCACGGCGGTCTCGCCGTCCTGGCTGAGGGTGGCGCCCGGTTCGGGCGCAATGACGTCGGCGATGCGCGGCTCGTCCACGAGCAGGGCGGTCACCCGGGCGAGCACCTCCTGGCCGCGTCCTTCGGTCACCGGCCCGTCGGTGCGGTGCACGACGACCTGGATGGCCGAGCTGGCGTTGCCGCCGAAGCTCGCCGTCGCCACCTCGCGGACGGCGACGGACTCGGATCCGTCCGCCTGCCAGCCGGCCCCGGAGAGGTTGGCCTCGACCTTGGGTGCGAAGGCACCGAGGCCGACGATCAGCAGCAGCCAGACGGCGGCGGTGAGCCGGCGGTGGTGAGTGACCCACACGCCGAGTCGGCCGAGGGGGCCGGGCCGGTAGCCGATGCCGTCGGGGTCGGACGCGGGTGTGGGGCGAACAGCGTGGCGGCGGGTGGCCGTCGACGTCATGGGAGAGCTCTTCCTGTCAGGGGGGGCGTGCAGGACGGGTCAGACGAGGGCGGGCAGGGCCTGGGCGGCGGTGTAGACCGCGACGACGAGGACCAGCCCGGTGAAGGCGGCGGAGAGGCGGCGGGTGTCGGTCCGGTCGGCGATCCGGGCGCCGACGACGGCTCCGACGGCGGCGGTCGCGGTCAGCGCGACGACGGGCCACCAGTCGGGGGCGATCCCGGTGCCGGTGCGGGCCACGAGGGCGACACCGCTGGTGAGGGTGATCACGACGAGTGAGGTCCCCGCGGCGTACTCCATCGGCAGGCTGAGCGCCACGAGGAGCGCGGGGACGACGAGGAAGCCCCCGCCGACGCCCAGGAACCCGGTCAGCAGGCCGACCGCCGTCGCGGTGACGAGCACCTTCAACGCGCGTGGGCACTGGCACGCGAAGGTGGGGCTGAAGGTGATGATCGGGTCGTCGAGCCCGGGGCGGTGGGCGGTGCGGGCGGCGGGGTCGGCGTGGCGGCCGCGCAGCTGGCGCACGGCGAGCAGGGTGCCCACGGCGAGCATCAGCACGGCGAAGGCGCCGAGCAGCACCGGCTCCGCGACGGCGGCAGAGGCGCGTGCCCCTGCCACGGCGCCACCGGTCGCGACGAGTCCGAAGGTGACGCCGCGAGCCAGCAGGACGTTGCCGGCGCGGTGCGCCGCGATCGCCCCGACCAGGGAGGTCACACCGACCACGACGAGCGACCCCGTCGTGGCCTGCGCCGGACTCTGCCCGAGGGCGTAGACCAGCACCGGGACGGCCAGGATGGAGCCGCCGCCGCCGAGCGCGCCGAGACTGAGCCCGATGAGCGCACCGGCGACGACCGCGATCGCGAGCGTCACGCGTCGGGCCCCACGAGGTGGAGTCCCACCTTCTCCGCGTTGTCGAAGGAGTCGTCGACGGCGACGAGCGAGCGCCCGGCGGCATCGAGCATCGAGGCCGCGACCGAGGCGCGGTAGCCCCCGGCGCAGTGCACCCACACCTCGCCGGTCGGCACGTCCGTGAGGCGACCCAGGAGCTCGTGCAGGGGGATGTTGACCGCGCCCGCGATCCGGGCGGCGTCGTGCTCGTCGGCACGCCGGACGTCCAGCACGACCACCTGGCGGTGGTGCCGCACCTGGGCGAGGTCGGCGAAGGTGGCCGTCGGGAACGAGCCCAGCTCGCCCTCGCTCCAGTCCTCGGGCTTGCCGGTCGCGTGCGCGGCCGGGCGGTCGATCCCGATGCGCACCAGCTCGCGCTGGGCCTCGGCCACCTGGTCGGGGGTCTCACCGAGGAGGGTGAGAGGGGTGCCCCACGGAACCAGCCAGCCGAGGTAGGTGGCGAAGCCGCCGTCCAGGCCGAAGTTCAGCGTCCCGGGCGCGTGGCCGGCCGCGAACGTCGTACGGCTGCGCAGGTCGACGACCCACTCGCCGGCCTCGATGCGTCGACGCAGCTCTGCCGCGTCGGCGAGCGCGGGCGGCGACAGGTCGGGCTCGGCGGGGCCGGCGGCGTTGGCGGGAGCCATGTGGGCGTAGTAGGCCGGCCAGGGGCCGAGGCCCGCGAGGAGCTCGTCGACGTAGGTCTGCTCGTCCTGGGTCAGGACCGGGTTGGAGCTCTTCTCCTGGCCGATGGTCGACGACGTCGCCTCCGACTGGGTGGCCGAGCAGAACGAGCCGAAGCCGTGGGTCGGGAAGACCTCAGCCTCGTCGGGCAGCAGGTCGGCGAGCCGGTGCGCCGAGGCGTGCTGGTGGTGGACCAGGTCGTCGGTGTGCTCGGGTCCGAGGAGGTCCGGGCGACCGGTCGCGCCGAAGAGGAGCGAGCCACCGGAGAAGACGCCGATCGCGTGGTCGAGGCCGTCGACGGTGTCGGTCAGGGCGTAGGAGAGGTGGGTGAACGTGTGACCGGGGGTCGCCAGCACGGTGATGCGCATCCGGTCGCCCACCTCGATCGCCTGCCCGTCCGTGATGGGCGTGCGGGTGAACGACACGTCGTCCTCGCCGTTGACGAGGTAGAGCGCGCCGGTGCGCTGGGCGAGGGCCAGGCCGCCGGTGACGTAGTCGTTGTGGATGTGGGTCTCGAAGACATGGGTCAGCCGCACGCCGTGCTCGTCGAGCAGCGCGAGGACCCGGTCGATGTCACGCTGCGGGTCGACCACGAGGGCGACCTCGCCGTCGTGGACGAGATAGCTGCGGTCGCCCAGCGTGGGGGTCTCGATGGCAAGGATGGTGAGGTCGGACATCACAGACCCACCTCCACGGGGCGCCCGGAGGTGACCCAGGCGCTGGTGCCGCCGACGACCGACGCAGCGTCGAAGCCCTGGGCGACCAGCAGGTCGGCCATGGCCTTCGAGCGGTTGCCGGACGCGCAGATGACGTGGACCCGGCTGGACCGGTCGAGCTCGCTGAGACGGGAGGCCAGCTGGCCCATGGGCACGAGGACGGCGCCGGGGACGTGGCCCTGGGTGTACTCGGCCTGCTCGCGGACATCGACGGTCACGCCGGCGTCGCGCTCGGCGGCATAGGCCTCGAGCGAGATCTCGGGAGTCTGGAGGGACATGCGATTCCTCTCGTGAAGTGATGCTTGCGGGCTGTTGAGAAATACCCTAGGGGGTATGTACGATGAATGCAAAACACCCCCCGGGGTATGCCCGGAGTCCTGAGGAGGAAACCCATGACCACCATCAACCTCACCGCGGACCAGTTCGAGCCCACCGTCGCGGAGAACGAGATCGTGCTCGTCGACTTCTGGGCCTCGTGGTGCGGCCCCTGCCGGCAGTTCGCCCCCGTCTATGAGCGGGCCAGCGAGTCGCACCCCGACATCGTGTTCGGCAAGGTCGACACCGAGGCCGAGCCGGCGCTCGCGGCCGCGGCGAACATCTCCTCGATCCCGACCCTGATGGCCTTCAAGCACGGTGTGCTGGTCTTCTCCCAGCCCGGTGCCCTGCCCGCGCCTAGTCTGGAGCAGCTGGTCGGCGCCGTCCGTGAGCTCGACGTGGACGCGGCGACCGCCGCTGCTGCAGCCACCCAGGAGAGGAGTGCCTGATGGGCACCTACACGCTGTCCGCCACGATCGCCCGCCCGTACGCCGAGGTGCTGGACGCCACCCGGGCCGCACTGGCCGACCAGGGCTTCGGCATCCTCACCGAGATCGACCTCGCCGCCACCTTGAAGGCCAAGCTGGACGTCGACCTGCCGCCACAGGTCATCCTGGGCGCCTGCCGACCCCCGCTGGCCTACGAGGCGATCCAGGTCGACCCCTCCATCGCCGCCGTGCTGCCCTGCAACGTGGTCGTGCGGACCCTCGATGCCGGCACCACCATCGTCGAGGCCTTCGACCCGGACGCGATGATGGGGCTGGCCGACTCGGGTGCCCTCGACTCGGTCGCCGCCGACGCCAAGAAGCGCCTGAACGCGGCGCTGTCCGCCCTGACCGAGGAGAACTGATGGAGCTCGACCCGACCCAGATGACCCCCGTCATCAACCGCATCAAGCGCGCCCAGGGCCAGCTCGCCGGTGTCCTGCGGCTGCTCGAGGAGGGCCGCGACTGCGAGGACGTCGTCACCCAGCTCGCCGCGGTGTCCAAGGCCCTGGACCGGGCCGGCTTCGCGATCGTCGCGAGCGGGCTGCAGCAGTGCCTGGTGGCCGGCGACGGCGTGGACGGTGTGGACGTGAAGAAGATGGAGAAGCTCTTCCTGTCCCTCGCGTGAGATCGGCGGCCCTAGGGTCGGCGCATGAGGGAGACAGTGAAAGAAGCGGTGCGCGATCGTGTCAACGACCGGCTCGGTGACCCGATCTGGTGGAACGACGTCCTGCAGCTGACCAAGACCGTGTTCGCCGCCGTCGCGGCCTGGGTGGTCGCGTCGAGCGTGCTGGACCTGCCGCAACCGTTCCTGGCCCCGTGGTCGGCTCTCCTGGTCGTCCACGCCACCGTCTACCGGACTTTCTCCAAGGGCACCCAGCAGGTGGCTGCCACGGTCGTGGCAGTGCTTCTGGCCACCGTGGTGGGGGAGGCGTTCGGGCTCAGCACCTGGGCCATCGCCCTGCTCCTGGTCGTCGCGCTCGTGCTCGGCTCCGTGCCGTGGCTTGGCGCCGAGGCCACGACCATCGCCACGACCGGCCTGATCGTGCTGACCACCGGCTTCGACAACGACGTCATGCTCGTGTCGCGGCTGCTGGACACCGCGATCGGGGTCGCCGTCGGGCTCGTGGTCAACCTCGTCGTCTGGCCGCCGCTGAGCCGCCACACCGCCGCAGAGGCGATGGATCGCCTCGACGACCGCATCGGCGAGCTGCTCGTCGACATCGCCAGCTCCCTGGACGAGGGCTGCCGGGACGAGGACACCGTCGGGTGGATCGACCGCACCCGCGAGCTCGACGCAGACCTGGACCATGCCACGGCCCTGGTGCGGCAGGCGCAGGAGAGCGCCCGGATGAACCCTCGCCGCCCTGCCCGGGAGATGAGGGACCCGCAGCAGTGGCTGGGGATCCTGTGGCGGATGGAGCAGGCGATCGCCGAGACCCGCAGCCTCGCCCGGACCCTCGGCGGCCAACGGGCACACCGGGAGACGTGGGGCCACGCCTTTGCCGACCCGTGGATCTCGATGCTCGGCGACGCCGGACGCGCCACCGCCGGTGCCGACCCCGCGGCGCTGCTGGCGTTGCGCGGTCGCCTGGAGGCCTTCACCGAGGAGCTGCGCGGCAGCGAACGTTCCCCCGAGTGGCCGGTCTACGGAGCCCTGATCATCAACCTGCGCAACATCGTCGACGCCATGGACAAGGTCGCCGCAGCCAACCCCATCGACGGCGGGCCGGTCCCGCTGCGGCTGCCGGTCCCGCTGCGGCTGCCGGTTCGTCGACGGTGACGGTGACGGTGACGGTGAGACGGAGCCGGTCTGACCGCGAGGCCGGCGAACACGCAAGCCACCTGGCTACGCGGACCCGCCCTGACAGGTCACGGGTTGCTCGAGAGGCGAGCCCGGGTCGGCCGCGCACACCCCGATGGTGGCGTCGATGACGGTGTTGTCAAGGCGACCATCCACCTCGTAGCTCACGGCAATGCCGTTCACGACCACTGCGGAATCGGATGGAACAGGGAACAGAACCGCGAGCTCCAATCCGGTGTTGTGTGCTGTGCACTCCGCCACCTCACCGTGGCTCGCCGATTCCGGTTCGCCGCCGGTGGGAGCCGCCTCGAAGGCGCCGGGCAACTTGCTGACCGGACCACCGCCCCTTCCCATCGGCTCCGTGTGCGCGGTCCAAGCGACCTCGAACGTGACACGGTCGGCATCCGTCGCCTCGGCGGCCTCCACACCTGTCACCGTCACCTCCGCGGGCGACCCCTCGGTGAGGCAACCCGGTAGCGCGCCGAACATGGGCCGGGGCGAGGCGGCCATCATCACCTCGACGTGGCCCGCCGTGAACGACAGCGGCCCCGAGCCCGTGGCGACAGTCGCCGTCGACCCGTCATCGTCCGTGCAGGACGAAAGGGCAGCCCCCACGATCACCAGCAACGCGAAGCGAGTGATCAGGAGGCCGACCTCGCGTCGAGAGCCACGGATCATCTCGTCACGTCGTCCGGCATCACGGCAGCGATCTTCGCAGACGGGTCAGAGGTCGTGCTCGGCGCGTCGACCGAACACCACGGCCACCGAGAGATCGAGCCCCTGACCGCATCTGCGCAGGTCAGGGGCTCGTTCTGCTTGGGGTGAGTAACGGGACTTGAACCCGCGACATCCGCCACCACAAGGCGGCGCTCTACCAGCTGAGCTATACCCACCATGTCTGCTCGCGCTGAGGCGAGGACGACGAGAAGTGTAGGGCAATCAGTCGCTGGAACCGGAATCAGGGGTCGACGTCGGGGTGCCATCGTGCCCGAGACCGGTCAGCTGGCCGCCGTGCCGAGCCGCGATCTCCTTGGCCAGTGCGCTGTCGGGGCCGGGCTGCGGCACGAAGACGGCCTCGCGGTAGTAGCGCAGCTCCTCGATGCTCTCCTGGATGTCCGCCAGTGCGCGGTGGTTGCCGCGCTTGGTGGGGGCCGAGAAGTACGCACGCGGGAACCAGCGACGGGAGAGCTCCTTGATGGAGGAGACGTCGACGATCCGGTAGTGCAGGAACGACTCGAGCGCCGGCATGTCCCGGGCGAGGTAGGCGCGGTCGGTGGCCACGGTGTTGCCGGCCAGCGGCGGTCGGCTCCCGTCGGCGCAGTGCTCGTGGATGTAGGCGAGGACCTGCTCCTCCGCGTCCGCGAGCGTCGTACCGGCCGCGAGCTCATCGAGCAGGCCGGACTTCTCGTGCATGTTCCGCACGAACTCGACCATCTGGTCCAACGACTCTGCGGACGGCTTGATGATCACGTCGATGCCCTCGCCGAGCACGTTGAGCTCGAAGTCCGTGACGAGGGCGGCGACCTCGATCAACGCGTCCGCGCCCAGGTCGAGTCCGGTCATCTCGCAGTCGATCCACACCAGTCTGTCGCTCACGAGCGGCCACCCTACCGACCCCCTCACCGACCTCTCTGCGGCCGGGTTCTCAGCCACGATTCAGGCTCGCCTCCTAACCTTCGGGGTGTGAAGGACTGGTTCGGCCTCGTGGCGCGCCTGGTGACGGGTGGTGTGTGGATCGTGGCCGGCGCGCTCAAGCTGCCCCATCCGGCCGACAGCGTTCGTGCCGTGCGGGCCTACGACCTCCTGCCGGAGGCGATCGTCCCGGCGGTCGGGCACCTGCTGCCTGTCGTCGAGGTCGTCATCGGTCTGTGCCTGGTGCTGGGCGTGATGGTGCGCGGGACCTCGGTGGTCTCGGGCGTGCTCTTCGTCGCCTTCATCATCGGCATCTCCTCGGCGTGGGCGCGCGGGCTGTCGATCGACTGCGGCTGCTTCGGAGGCGGCGGTGAGATCCCGGACGCGGCCGCCCAGTACCCCGGCGAGATCGCGCGCGACGTCGGCCTGCTGGTGCTGAGCCTGTGGCTCGTCGTACGTCCGGGGTCCCGTCTGGCGCTCGAGAACCTCCTCTTCCCCTCCATGGCCGATCCCGACAACGACCTCGACGACCCCGACGACGACACTGAACCCACCGACGACTACGACGAAGGAAGCCTCGATGGCGCAGAAGAAGACCTCGCACAGGACCGCTGAGGAGAAGGCCGCCGCCCAGGCCAAGCGGGAGGCCCGCCGGACCCGGACGGAGCGCTCGCGCGAGCAGGCCGAGGAGCGTCGCAAAGCGGCCCAGCGCAAGCAACAGCTCACCCGCGTCGGTCTGGTTGCGGGCGTCCTCGTGCTGATCGTCGGTGGCTACTTCTTCGTCAGCAACCTCGGGTCGGACAAGCCCACCACCGCGCCCGCGGGAGCTTCGGGCACCTATGGCCTCGTCGTCGGTGATGCCGACGCGCCCCAGGAGATCGTGGTCTACGAGGACTTCCTCTGCCCCTTCTGCGGCCAGCTCGAGCTGACTGTCCGTGATCGCCTCGACGCCGCGATCGAGGCCGGCGAGGTGAGCGTGGAGTATCGCCCGCTGCCCTTCCTCGAGGGCATCGACGACTACTCGCCCGAGTCCGCCAATGCCTTCGCCGTGGTGCTCAACGAGTCGGGCCCCGAGGTGGCGAAGGCGTTCCACGACCTGCTCTTCGACAACCAGCCCTCCGAGCAGGGGCCGTTCCCCGACAGTGATGAGCTGGTCGACCTGGCCGTCGAGGCCGGTGCCGCCGAGGCCGACGTACGTCCCGGGATCGAGGACATGGCCTTCGAGGGTTGGGTCGACGCGGCCGGCGAGGCGGCGTCCAAGGCGGGGGTCAACTCCACGCCGACGGTCCTCATCGACGGTGAGACGGCCACAGGCCAGACGATCGGGGAGATCGCGGCGGAGATGGTCGGTTCGACCGGCTGACCGACGCCTGAGAGACTGCGCGGCGTGAGCCTCCAGTCCTTCATCACCGGCCTCCCGAAGGCCGAGCTGCACGTCCACCACGTCGGGTCGGCGTCGCCGCGGATCGTCTCCGAGCTCGCGGCGCGCCACCCCGGCGCCGGCGTGCCCAGCGACCTGGAGAGGCTCAAGGAGTTCTTCACCTTCCGCGACTTCGCCCACTTCATCGACGTCTACCTCGCTGTCGTCGACCTGATCCGCACGCCGGAGGACATCCGGCTGCTGACCTACGAGGTGGCGCGCGAGATGGCGCAGGGCCAGAACCTGCGCTACGCCGAGCTCACCTGCACGCCGTACACCTCGGTGGTGCGTGGGATCGCGATCCAGGACTACACCGACGCCATCGAGGACGCGCGAGTCGCGGCCGAGCGAGACTTCGGCCTCGTGCTTCGCTGGATCTACGACATCCCCGGGGAGTCCGGTCTGCCCGCCGCGGACGCCACGCTGGGCTACGCGCTGGACCACCGCACCGACGCGCTCGTCGGCTTCGGCCTGGGCGGGCCGGAGATCGGGGTGCCGCGCGCGCAGTTCGCCCCGCACTTCGAGGCCGCCCGCGCCTCCGGCCTCCGCTCGGTCCCGCACGCGGGGGAGACCACGGGTCCCGAGACCGTCTGGGACTCGCTGCGGCTGCTCGGCGCCGAGCGCATCGGTCACGGCGTCTCGGCCGCGCAGGACCCCGAGCTGCTGGCCCACCTGGCCGACAGTGGGGTCGTGCTGGAGGTCTGCCCGACGTCGAACATCGCGACCCGCGCGGTCGACCGGATCGAGGACCACCCGCTGCGGACGTTCGTCGAGGCCGGGATCACCGTGACCATCAACTCCGACGACCCGCCGATGTTCGCCACCACGCTCAACCACGACTACGAGGTCGCGGCCGGCCTCCTCGACCTCGACGAGCGAGGGGTGGCGGACCTGGCTCGCGCCGCGGTCGAGTCGTCGTATGCGCCTGACGAGGTGAAGGCGCGGATCGGGGCCGAGATCGAGGCGTACGTCGCGCAGCCGCGCTGAGCCCGCGGCGGGAAAGTACTCGGCCCCGCAACCTCATACGTGGCGGGGCCTGCGTCCATGGTGACCTGAGCGTGGCCGTGGAGCGGGGAGACACGCCGGGTGGGGACGGGTCGAGCGTTCCAACGTTAGATGAAGAATTCTTCATGTGGTGTAGAGTTCATGTCATGCCTGGTCGACGTGGACGCACGACGGGGAGCGTCCCGCTCTACGAGGCCAAGGCAGAGCTCTTCCGGACACTGGGCCATCCCGCGCGCATCCGCGTGCTCGAGCTGCTCCAGGACGGGCCACGCCCCGTCCACGAGCTGTTGGACACCATCGAGGTCGAGGCGTCCAACCTGTCGCAGCAGCTCGCCGTCCTGAGGCGTGCAGGGCTGGTCCGGTCCTCGCGCGAGGGCAGCACCGTGCTCTACTCCCTGGCCACGCCCGACGTGGCCCAGCTCCTGCTGGACGGTCGCCGGATCCTCGCCGCCCTGTGGGCTGACCAGCAGGAGCTCCTCGCCGACCTCCGCGACTCAGCCGCGTCCGGGTGATCCGGCGCCTGGCGGACCTGCTCCCCACATCCGACGACCTCGTCGCGATGCGGCGCCACCCTCGCCAGGACCTGGTCGCCGGACTCACGGTGGCGATCGTGGCGCTGCCGCTCGCCCTGGCCTTCGGGGTCGCCTCGGGTCTCGGGGCGCAGGCCGGTCTCGCCACCGCCGTCGTCGCGGGAGTCGTGGCAGCGGTCTTCGGCGGGTCGAACATCCAGGTCTCGGGCCCCACCGGTGCGATGACCGTCGTGCTCATCCCTGTCGTGCACGCGCATGGGCGCTCAGGCGTCCTGATGGTGGGACTCATGGCGGGTCTGGTGCTGCTCGCGATGGCGTTCTCCGGGATGGGTCGCTTCGTGCGCTACCTGCCCGTGTCGGTCATCGAGGGCTTCACGGCCGGCGTCGCCGTGGTGATCGCCCTGCAGCAGGTCCCGGCCGCGCTGGGGGTCACCGACGCATCCGGGGACAAGGTGTGGGCGGTCGCGTTCGACGCCGTGCGCCGCTTCGCCGAACGTCCGCAGCTGGCTCCACTGGTCGTCTCCTTGGGGGTGATGTCCCTCATGCTGGTGGGCGCGAGGTGGCATCCACGGGTGCCGTACTCGCTCCTCGGGATCGCCATCGCCACGGCGACGGCCCGCATCGTCGACCTCGACCTGGTCACCCTGGGACACCTGCCCTCCACGCTCCGGGCGCCCTCGCTGGGGTTCGTCGATCCCGGCGCCCTGCAGGTGCTCGTTCCGTCGGCCCTCGCCATCGCCGCCCTGGCGGCGCTCGAGAGCCTGCTGTGCGCCACGGTCGCGGACGCCATGACCGTCAACGAGCGCCACGATCCCGACCGGGAGCTCTTCGGCCAGGGGGTGGCCAACATGGTGGTGCCGGTGTTCGGCGGGATCCCGGCCACTGCCGCGATCGCGAGGACCGCGGTCAACGTGCGCGCCGGTGCCGGCTCGCGGCTCGCCGCCGTCAGCCACGCCCTGATCCTGCTCGTGCTGGTCTTCCTCGCGGCGCCGGCGGTTTCGACGATTCCCCTGGCCGCTCTTGCGGGGGTGCTGTTCGCGACGTGCGTGCGGATGGTCGAGGCGAGCTCGCTCGTCGCTCTGGTCCGTTCGACGCGATCCGACGGGTTGATCGTGGTCCTCACGTTCGCGGTCACGGTCGCCCTTGACCTGGTCACGGCCGTCGGGGTCGGTGTCGCCGTGGCGGTGGTCCTGGCCCTGCGCACCGTCGCCGCGAGTGCCCGGATCGACGCCGTCGACCTCGACGCGGGCGACCACCGCCAGGCAGAGCGCGCACTGCTGGCCGAGCACGTCATCGTCTACCGCATCGACGGGCCGCTCTTCTTCGCCGCGGCGCACCGGCTGCTGCTCGAGCTGCCGGACCTGGTGGAGGTCGACGTCGTCATCCTGAGGATGTCCCGGGTGACGACCCTGGACGCCACCGGAGCGCACGTCCTCGGTGACACGATCACGAGGCTGCAGCGGCGCGGCATCCCGGTCCTGCTCTCGGGCCTCGCGCCGGCGCACGAGGCCGTCCTCGACTCGATCGGCGTCGCCGGTCCGCTGCGCGCGGCCGGGCACCTCTGGCCCGACACCCCGCAGGCCATCAGCGCCGCGCGGCAGCTGCTCGGGAAGGCCGACGCGCGGGCACGCGACACCTGACGTCGGTGAGCGCCCCCGGCAGGATTCGAACCTGCAACCAACGGAGTAGAAATCCGTTGCGCTATCCGTTGCGCCACGGGGGCCGGCAGCGGCCAGTATTCCAGCGGGATGGGACGGGTGACGATCCGAGTGCCCGGGCGACCGGATCGTCACACGTCCGGACGGCTCACGCGGTGGAGACGACGGGCTCCCGGTCCGCGGCTCGGGCCGAGTCTGTGGCGTCCTGCTCGCGCCATGCCGTGCGCCCGCGCGGGGCGTCGTACGCCGCCCGGTCGAGGATGCCCTCCCGCTTGGCCACGAGCGTCGGCACGAGAGCCTGGCCGGTGACGTTGACCGCGGTGCGGCCCATGTCGAGGATCGGGTCGATCGCGAGCAGCAGGCCCACGCCCTCCAGCGGCAGGCCGAGGGTCGAGAGGGTCAGCGTCAGCATGACCGTGGCGCCCGTGACGCCGGCGGTGGCCGCCGAACCGATGACGGAGACGAACGCGATCAGGACGTAGTCGGTGATCGACAGGTCGAGGCCGAAGAACTGGGCCACGAAGATGGCCGAGATCGCGGGATAGATCGAGGCGCAGCCGTCCATCTTGGTCGTCGCGCCCAACGGCACCGCGAAGGAGGCGTAGGCCCGCGGCACGCCGAGGTTGCGCTCGGTGACGCTCTGGGTCACCGGCATCGTGCCCACCGACGAGCGGGAGACGAAGGCCAGCGTGATCGCCGGCCAGGCGCCGGTGAAGAACTGCCTGACCGACAGACCGTTGAGCCGCAGCAGGGTCGGATAGACGCCGAGCAGCACGAGCAGCAGGCCGGCATAGATCGCCAGCGTGAAGGTGCCCAGCGAGCCGAGGGCGTCCCAGCCATAGCTGGCCACGGCGTTGCCGAGCAGTCCGACGGTCGCGATCGGGGCGAGCAGGATGATCCACCACAGCACCTTCTGCACGACGGCGAGCGCCGAGCGGACGAAGGTGAGGAACGGGTCGGCGGCCTCGCCGACCTTGAGGGTCGCGATGCCGGTGGCGATCGCCACCACGAGGATCTGCAGCACGTTGAACGACATCGACACGCTGCCGTCACCGGCGGCCGAGCCTTGGAGGCCGAGCACATTGGACGGGACGAGGCCGGTCAGGAAGTCGAGCCACGAACCGGTCGTCGACGGCGCCGAGGCCGCTTCGGCGGTGACGCCGGTGTGCTGCCCGGGCTGGATGACCAGGCCGAGCGTGATGCCGATGCCGACCGCGATGAGCGCGGTGATGGCGAACCAGGCGAGAGTCTTCCAGGCCAGTCGCGCGGCGCCGGTCACGTCGCGCAGGTTGGCGATCGAGGCCACGATCGCGAGGAAGACCAGCGGCGGGACCACCGCGCGGAGCAGCGTCACGAACGTGCCGCCGATGGTGCTGAGGGTCTCGGTGAGCCAGTTGGGGTCGACGTCGCCGGTCGCATCGACGCCGTCGGCGCCGATCCCGCGGGCGACGAGTCCGAGGACCACGCCGAGGACCAGGCCGATCAGGACCTGGACGCCGAACGAGGGGAGACGGAAGCGGGTGGGCTTCCTCGTCTCCGTGAGGGAAGTACTCATGGTGAAAGACCTTTCGAACGCGCACGACTGCACATCGAAGTGCGTCGACGCGGGGAGCGGGATGTCAGGCGCGGGGCGAGGGGCACCGACACAGGGCGCTCTGCGTGCGCGCGAGGTCGACGGCACGACGCTGCGTCAGCAGGTCTCCGACGGTCGTGTTGGTGCGCACGTGGAGCCCAACCGACTCCGGCGGCAGCGGATTCCGTGGTTCCGGTCACAGGTGGCCAGCGGACCCCTAGGGTCCTGCCCATGTCTCTCCGTCTCGGGGCACGGCTCGCAGCCGTCCTGCTCCCCACCGTGGCCCTGCTGGCTCCGTCGATCGCTCACGCCGAGAAGGTCGTCAGCGACGACATCGTCGGTGACGTCCAGCAGACCGACCTCGCCGACGAGTCCGCGGATGCCCCCGCGTTCACCCCGGCGCCCGACGAGACCTCCACCGACATCGTCCGCACGGTCGCCGCCTACGGCGACACCCGGCTGAGCGTGACGGTCCACTTCCGCGACCTGCTCAACACCCGCTACCAGGAGACCTACGTCAAGATCCTCACGCCCCGCGGCGCCTACGTCGTTGCGGCAGCGCGATTCCCCGGAACCCGGGTCAGGACGGCCATCTCGCGTGGCAGCGGTCGAGACGTCGAGTGCCGCGGCCTCCGCGCGAAGTTCGCCGGTGGAGCCGACACCATCGCCCTCTCCGTGCCGTCGTCGTGCCTCGACGAGGCTCGTTGGGTCAGGCTCGGCGTCGGGGCCATCGGCTTCGACCTCCCAGAGGAGGAGGCAGAGGTCCCGGACGCGTTCGTGATCTTCGCCGACGACGGCCACCGGGGAACGATCCGCGACACGAGCATCGGCAAGGGCCCCAAGGTCCACCGCGGCTGACCTCACCGGGTCAGCAGCGCCAGCACCTCGTAGTGCGTCGTGTGCGGGAACATGTCGAGCACCCGCGCCTCGACCGGTCGCAGCGACGGCATCAGCGCGAGGTCGCGCGCCAGCGACTCGGCGTTGCACGAGGAGTAGACGACGTGTCGGACCGCTGAGGCCTCCAGCCAGCCGGCGAGGTCCGCGCCGATGCCGCGCCGGGGCGGGTTGACGACCACCAGGTCGGGTGCCACCGGCTGGCCGAGAGCCCAGGCCGTGGCGTCGGCCGCGACGAACGCGGCACCCGCCACCTGCGCGTCGGTCGCCGACCGGACGGCCTCGGCCGACACCTCGACCCCCACCACTTCGCGGCCCGCTCCGGCGAGGTGCAGCGCGAAGCCGCCGACCCCGGAGTAGAGGTCCCAGACGGTCCGCACGTCCGGCAGTGTGTCGACCCACGTCCGCGCCTGCTCGTAGAGCGCCTCGGCGACGACGGTGTTGGTCTGGAAGAACGACTGCGGGCCGAGCCCCAGGCTCACCCCGGTCGCCAGCCGCATCGGCATCGTCGACTCCGCGGTCAGCACGATCTCGCGTTCGCCCTCGAGCACCGCCTTGTGCTCGGGCTGCACGTTGATCGTCACGACCCGCAGCCCCGGCACGGCCTCGCGCAGGGCCGGCAGGCGGGAGCGCACGCGTGCCTCCAGAGCCGTCGAGCGCATCACCAGCCGCAGCATCAGATCCCCGTCGGGTGACTCGGTCAGCAGCACGTGCTTGAGCTCGCCACTGCGCGTCCCCACGTCGTACGGCGGCAGGTCGGCGCCCGAGATCCAGCCGGCGATGCCGCCCAGGGCCGATGTCAGGCCGGGGGAGTGCAGTCCGCAGTCACGCAGGTCGATGCCGGCGAGGTCGCGGTCGAGGATCCCCAGAGTGGGGGCGTCGACGGTGCGACCGACCACCATCTTGGCCTTGTTGCGGAAGCCCGCCTCGGCGCCGGCGACGGTCGACAGCCACACGGGTGAGGGGACAAGGGCACGTGCGTGCGCCTCCTTGTCGGAGAGCTGGCGGGCCCGCGGGACCTCGAGGAGGGTGCACGACCGGCAGCGGAACGCGTCGTAGTGGTGGCACTCCACTAGCGGCGCATCCCCCCCATCCACTCCTCCACGTCGGCGGAGGTGCGGGGGAGCGCGGCCGAGAGGTTGGCGTGGCCGTCGGCGGTGACGAGGATGTCGTCCTCGATCCGGATGCCGATGCCACGCAGCTCCTCGGGGACGAGCAGGTCGTCCTCCTGGAAGTAGAGGCCGGGCTCGACGGTGAGGACCATGCCCTCGGCGAGGTCGCCCTTGGGGTAGATGTCGACCGACGACCGACCGCAGTCGTGGACGTCCATGCCGAGCATGTGCGAGGTGCCGTGCAGGGTCCAGCGGGCATAGACCTTCGACTCGGGGTCGAGCGCCTCCTCGGCAGAGACCGGGAGCAGCCCGAGGTCGGACAGGCCGTGGGCCAGCACCTCCATCGCGGCGTGGTGCGCGGCGAGGAACGGCACGCCGGGGCGCACGGCCTCGATGCCCCTCTGCTGGGCTGTGAGGACCAGGTCGTAGAGGTCGCGCTGCAGCGGCGTGAACGTGCCGTCCACCGGGAGGGTGCGGGTCACGTCGGCGGTGTAGAGGTTGTGGCCCTCGACCCCCATGTCGAGCAGCACCAGCTTGCCCGGCTGGATCGAGCCGGTGTTGTCGATCCAGTGCAACGTGGTCGCGTGCGAGCCACCCGCGCAGATCGAGTCGTAGCCGATGTCGTTGCCCATCGCACGGGCCCGACGGAAGAAGGTGCCCTCGATCCAGCGCTCGCCGAACTCCAGCACCCGGTCCCACTCGCGGACCGAGTCCTCGAAGCCCAAGGTGGTGATGTCGCAGGCCTCCTGGAGCTCGCCGACCTCCCACGCGTCCTTGATCAGCCGCAGCTCGTCGGCCACGCGGGCAAGGTCCTCGTCGGTGGTGAGGTCGCGGGTCTTCCTGTCGTCGTCGAAGGACGGCAGGTCCTTGACGTGGCGGACCTCGATCCCCAGCGAGTCGGAGATCTCCTGCGCCGACGGACGACGTCCCGCCCACAGCTCGCCGTACTGCCGGTCGCGGAAGAACTCGTCGGTGTCGCGCTCCGAACGCGGGCGGGCGTAGAGGACGGACTCGCCGTCCTCGATGACCAGCACGGCGTCGGACGTCTGGTTGCCGGTGAAATAGGTGTGGGCGGTGTCGGGGCGGAAGCGGTAGTCGGTGTCGTTGGCGCGGACCTTGTAGGTGCCGGCGGGCAGCACCAGCCGTTCGCCGGGGAACGCCTCGGCCAGCTGCGCGCGGCGCGCCGCCGCCCAGTCGGCGACGGGGTGGCGGGGCAGCTCCAGCGGGCGCTCGCCCCAGCCCTCACGCATGAAGGCGGCGTAGGCGGCGGGCACGGCCGGGTCGTGCGACTCGGTCTGGGGGTCGTCGACGGAGGTGTCGGCGGCGGTCTCGGCGGCGGTCTCGGCGGGGTTCTCGGAAGTTGGCTCGCTCACCCGGTCACTGTACGACGTGCGCGTCCCGTGGCCCGGGCCCGGACCTCCACTCCCGTAGGGGCCCTTAGGGGTGCGGGAGGAGGGATCGAGCACCTCGCTCCGTTAGGGTCGGGCCATGCATCGGGGCCGTCGCGACAGTGTCGCCTTCACCGTGGTGGTGGGCGTCCTCGTCCTGCTCGGTGGCCTCGCCATGGCTCTGGTGGTCGGCCTGTCCGGCGCACCGGGCTCCCTCGCCCTCGCGGCCGTGCTGGCAGCGGTGCCGGTCGGCCCCCTGGTCGGTTGCTTCATGTGGCTGGACCGCTACGAGCCCGAGCCGCGCCACCTCCTCGTGGCCGGCCTGCTGTGGGGAGCCTTCGTGGCCACCGCGGCTGCGCTGGTCTTCCAGGGCATCGGCCTGGCCGGCGGAGCCACCGAGCGCGACAGCCTCGCCGTTGTCGCCCCGATCACCGAGGAGCTCACCAAGGGGGCGTTCCTCCTGCTGCTCCTGTGGTGGCGGCGCCACGAGCTCGACGGTGTGCTGGACGGCATCGTCTACGCCGGCATGGTCGGCATCGGCTTCGCCTTCACCGAGAACATCCTCTACCTCGCGGCCGCCTACGACGGCACCGACGGCCTGGGCCCCGGCGGCACCACGGCCCTGACCGGCACCTTCATCCTCCGCTGCCTGATCAGCCCCTTCGCGCATCCCTTCTTCACGGTGTTCACCGGCATCGGGGTGGGCCTGGCGATCGCCTCGCGGCGCCTGTGGCTCCGGGTGCTGGCGCCGCTCGCCGGCTTCGCGGTTGCCGCCCTGCTGCACGGGCTGTGGAACGCCTCGACCCTGTCGGGCACCGGCCACTTCTTCCTCGTCTACGGCACGCTGATGCTACCCGCCTTCCTGGGCGTCGTGGTGTTCGCGGTCTACCGCCGACGCTCCGAGCGCCCGCTGCTGGTCGCTGCCCTGCAGGACGCTGCAGACCGCGGGTTGCTGCCCGCCACCGACATCCCGTGGCTGGTCGACCTGCGTGCCCGGCGTCACGCCCGGCGCTGGGCGCGCGAGCACGGCGGGGCGCAGGCCGAGCGCGGGATGCGCGACTACCAGGCCGCCGCGATCGAGCTGGGCTACCTCCACCACCGCTACCTGCGCGGCACCGCTCCCGGCGACTTCGGCGTCCGCGGCCAGGAGCACGTCGAGCAGCTGAGCAGGATCCGCCCCTGCATCTCCTTCCCCGGACAGGTGGTACCCACCCGATGAGCGAGCCCGAGGTGGACCCGACGCCGTTCCCCGGCAGTCGGGTGACGGACGCCACCAACGCGATGGTCACCGCGCTGGTGCGCCTGCGCGGAGCGCTCCAGGAGACGCGGTTGCCGCTCGAGCTGCCGGGAGCCGATGACCAGCGCACCGCGCGCGCCGAGATGGTCGACCAGCTCGAGGACTACGTCATCCCGCGGCTGATGACCCTCGACGCACCGCTGCTCGCCGTCGTCGGCGGCTCGACCGGAGCCGGCAAGTCGACGCTCGTCAACTCCCTCGTCGGCACCCGAGTCACCCTGCCCGGCGTCCTGCGCCCGACGACCCGGTCCCCGGTGCTGGTGCACCACCCCGACGACGCGAAGTGGTTCGGCCAGGACCGGCTGCTGCCCGAGCTCGAGCGTGTCACCCGGCAGACCAACGACCCCGAGGCCCTGCAGCTCGTGGCCTCGCCCGCGATGACGCCGGGGCTCGCCATCCTCGACGCCCCCGACATCGACTCGGTCGAGGAGCGCAACCGGGTGCTCGCCGCCCAGCTGCTCGCCGCCGCCGACCTCTGGCTGTTCGTCACCTCGGCCGCGAGGTACGCCGACCAGGTGCCGTGGGACTTCCTGCGCAAGGCCGCGGAGCGCTCCGCGGCGGTCGCGATCGTGCTCGACCGCACCCCGGCCGATGCGGTCGGGACCATCTCGACGCACCTCGCCCGGATGCTGGCCAGCCGCGGACTCAAGGACTCCCCGCTCTTCACCGTCGAGGAGGGCCCGGTCTCCGAGATGGGTCTGCTCCAGTCGTCCGCGGTGATCGAGATCCGGCAGTGGCTCCAGGCCCTGGCCGACGACCAGGAGGCGCGCGGCGCGGTCGTCCAGCAGACCCTGGACGGCGCCATCCGCACGTTGGCGCGTCGTACGCACACCGTGGCGGATGCCGCGACCGAGCAGACCGACGCCGTACGCCGCCTGCGAGAGGACGCCAACGAGGCCTACGACCGGGCGGTCACCTCGGTCGCGGAGGCCTCCGCCGACGGCACCCTGCTGCGCGGCGAGGTGCTGGCCCGCTGGCAGGAGTTCGTCGGCACCGGCGAGCTGCTCAGGACGCTGGAGACCAAGGTCGGCTGGCTCCGCGACCGCGTGGTCAACGCCGTCAAGGGCAAGCCGCAGCAGGCCGAGCGGGTCACCGTCGCGGTCGAGTTGGGCCTCGAGACGCTCGTGCTGGAGCACGCCGAGGCCGCCGCCGAGCGCGTCGAGGCGTCGTGGCGCGGCACCGCCGCCGGCCAGATCCTGCTCCGCGACGCCGGAGAGGACCTCGGCCGGGCCTCACGCGACTTCCGCCGCCGGACCGAGCGGGCGGTGCGCGACTGGCAGTCCGACGTGCTCGAGATGGTCCGGACCGAGGGCGCCGACAAGCGCTCGACAGCGCGGTTCCTCGCCTTCGGCGTCAACGGCCTCTCCGTGGCCCTGATGGTGGTCGTCTTCGCCCACACGGCCGGAGTCACCGGTGCCGAGGCAGGCATCGCGGGCGGGTCCGCGGTGCTGGGTCAGAAGCTGCTCGAGGCGGTCTTCGGCGACCAGGCCGTCCGGTCCCTGGCCGCGCGTGCCAAGCGCCAGCTCGAGGTGTCCGTCAGCGAGCTGCTCGACGTCGAGCGTCGTCGCTACACCGAGCTGCTCGACAGCCTCCAGATCTCCCCCGAGGCGCCCGATCGACTGCGCGCCGCGGCCCGCAAGGTCGACGACCTGCGCTATGCCGCAACCCACACGCCCGTGGTTTCGGAGAGGGATGACAGCGCCCCTTAGTGTTGAGTGAAGAAATCCACCCACGGCCGTGAGGGAGTCATGACGTCGTTGCTCGAAGGTGCCAAGAAGCTGGTCACCAGGAGCTCTGACATCGGCGCCCGCGTCGAGGGACTCGAGCGTGCCGCCGCTGCGGCCCGCGGTCGGGTCGACGACGCGATCGCCGACGACGCGGCGGCAGTGGCCGCCCGCGCCGCCGGCCGGCTCAAGCTCTCCGCCGACCACACCGTCGTCGCGCTCGCCGGCGCCACCGGGTCGGGCAAGTCCTCGACCTTCAACGCCCTCAGTGGCCTCGAGCTGGCCGCGGTGGGCGTGCGTCGCCCCACCACGTCGTGGGCCACCGCCTGCGTCTGGGGCAAGGAGGGCGCCGAGGAGCTGCTCGAGTGGCTCGGCATCCCGGCCCGCCACCAGGTCACCCGCGACTCGATGTTGTCCCAGGCCGACGAGGACGTCGAGATGCGCGGAGTCGTGCTGCTCGACCTGCCCGACCACGACTCCACCGAGGTCTCGCACCACCTCGAGGTCGACCGCCTGGTCCAGCTCGCCGACATGCTGGTGTGGGTGCTCGACCCGCAGAAGTACGCCGACGCCGCGATCCACGACCGCCTCCTCAAGCCGCTCGCCGGTCACCGTGACGTGATGCTGGTCGTGCTCAACCACATCGACACCGTCCCCGAGGACCGCCGCACCGCGATGCTCGACGACGTGCGCCGCCTCCTCGACGCCGACGGCCTCGCCGGGGTGCCGGTGCTGGCGGTCAGCGCCCGGCACGAGGTGGGCATCGCCGAGCTCCGGGGCATGATCGCCCAGCGCGTGGCGGCCAAGAAGGTGACCCGCTCCCGGCTCGAGGCCGACGTGAGGTCCGCGGCGCAGCGCCTGCAGGACGCAACGGGCAGCGGCAAGGCCCCGACCCTGTCGAAGGAGCGGGTGGCCGCCCTCGACGACGCCTTCGCCGACGCCGCCGGGGTCCCGACGGTCGTCAAGGCCGTCGCCGACTCGACCCGGCTGCGGGCCAACCGCGCCACCGGATGGCCGGTCACCGCGTGGTTCTCCCGCCTCAAGCCCGATCCGCTCAAGCGCCTGCACCTCGATCTCGGCGCGTCCGGCAAGGAGCTGACCAGCGCCTCACGCACCTCGGTCCCGAAGGCCACCGGCGTCCAGCGCGCCCGCGTCGACACCGAGGTGCGCTCCCTGGCCGACCAGGTCGGCGAGTCGATGGCGCCCTCGTGGGCCCATGCGGTGCGCGCCGCCTCGGTCTCACGCCTGCCCGACCTCAACGACCGCCTCGACCGCGCCGTGGCGTCCACCGACCTCGGCGCCGAGCGGATCCCGATCTGGGCGGGGCTGGTGCGGCTCCTGCAGTACGTCCTCATCATCTCCGCGCTGCTCGGTGCGGGGTGGCTCGCGCTGCTGGCCTTCGGCTCCTACGCGCGCCTGCCCGAGCCGCCGACGCCCGAGGTGGGCGCCTTCCCGCTCCCCACCCTCCTGCTGCTCGGCGGGGTGGGCCTCGGCCTGCTCCTCGCGCTGGTGTGCCGCTGGCTGGTCGCGCGCACCGCGAAGTCGCGGGCTCGCGCCGCTGACAGGCGCCTGCGTGAGGCCATCTCGGAGGTCTCCGCCGAGGTGGTCGTGGCGCCGATCCGGGCCGAGCTGGCGTCCTACGCCGAGGTGCGCGAGGGCCTGGCCACGGCCCTGCGCTGAGCCTCCACCGGAGCGAGGCGGGCCGCTCGCCGTCCACAGCGTGGCCCGAAGGCGGGTTGTCCACAGGACCCGCGCCGCTGGGCCGGGTGTGTCGGTCGCCGTGCCGAGCCTTGTGGTGAGCGCGGCGGACCCACCGCTGCCGACACCAGGAGATGCGCGATGTTCGACACCCAGATCACCTTGACCGGCTGGATCGGCGGCGACGTCACGCTGCGCGAGGTCGCGGCGGGACGTCAGGTCGCCTCGTTCCGCGTGGGCTGCACCCCGACCCGCCGCCGCGACGGCGAGTGGGTCAGGGGCAGCACGTCGTGGCACACCGTCACGGTGTGGAACCGGCTGGCCCGCCACGTCGCCGCCTCCCTGCACAACGGCGACCCCGTCGTCGTCCACGGCCGACTGGTCGCCGACCTCTGGGAGCGCGACGGCAAGCCGCAGACGTCCTTCGAAGTGGTCGCCACGTCTGTCGGGCACGACCTGGCCCACGGCACGACGACGTTCACCAAGCCGGTGGCCGTCGAGGTGCGGGCCGCCTAGACCGAGGGTGGGGGCGCGATTGTCGGCGCAGGTGCGCAGACCCGTAGGCTCGCCCGCATGGCTGAGTACGTCTTCACACTGCGCAATGTGCGCAAGGCCCACGGTGACAAGGTCGTCCTCGACAACGTCACCCTCTCGTTCCTCCACGGTGCCAAGATCGGTGTCGTCGGACCCAACGGCACGGGCAAGTCCTCGATGCTCAAGATCATGGCGCAGCTCGACCACGCCAACAACGGCGACGCGATCCTCGACCCCGACGCGACCGTCGGCATGCTCCAGCAGGAGCCGCCGCTGTCCGAGGGGAGGACCGTCCTGGAGAACGTCGAGGAGGCCGTCGGCGAGCTCAAGGCCAAGATGAAGCGCCTCGAAGAGGCCTACATGGAGATGGGCGAGCCCGACGCCGACCAGGACGCCCTCATGGAGGAGACCGGCAACCTCCAGACCGAGCTCGACGACGCCAACGCGTGGGACCTCGACAGCCGCCTGGACCAGGCCATGGACGCCCTGCGCTGCCCGCCGCCCGACGTGCTGGTCGACAACCTCTCCGGTGGTGAGCGCCGTCGCGTCGCACTGTGCAAGCTGCTCCTGCAGCAGCCCGACCTGCTGCTCCTCGACGAGCCCACCAACCACCTCGACGCCGAGTCGGTCCAGTGGCTCGAGGGCCACCTCGCCAGCTATCCCGGCGCCGTCCTGGCGGTGACCCACGACCGCTACTTCCTCGACAACGTGGCGCAGTGGATCCTCGAGCTCGACCGCGGCAAGGCCCACCCCTACGAGGGCAACTACACGACCTATCTCGAGACCAAGAAGGATCGTCTCAAGATCGAGGGCCAGAAGGACGTCAAGCGTGCCAAGGTCCTCGAGCGCGAGCTCGAGTGGGTGCGCTCCAACGCCAAGGCCCGCCAGACCAAGAGCAAGTCCCGTCTGGCACGCTACGAGGAGATGGCGGCCGAGGCCGACCGGATGCGCAAGATCGACACCTCCGAGATCAACATCCCGGCCGGCCCGCGCCTCGGCGACGTCGTGCTGGAGGCCGACGAGCTCGGCAAGGGTTTCGAGGGCCGCACGCTCATGCACGACGTCTCCTTCAAGCTCCCGCGCGCCGGCATCGTCGGCGTCATCGGTCCCAACGGCGTCGGCAAGACCACCCTCTTCCGGATGATCACGGGGGAGGAGCAGCCCGACACGGGCGAGCTCAAGGTCGGCCAGACGGTGAAGCTCTCCTACGTCGACCAGAGCCGCGGTGGGATCGACCCCAACAAGAACGTCTGGGAGGTCGTCTCCGACGGCCTGGACTTCATCAAGGTCGCCAACTTCGAGATGAACAGCCGTGCCTACGTCGCGTCGTTCGGCTTCAAGGGCCCGGACCAGCAGAAGAAGGCCGGCGTGCTCTCCGGTGGAGAGCGCAACCGCCTCAACCTCGCGCTGACGCTGAAGATGGGCGGCAACATGCTGCTCCTCGACGAGCCCACCAACGACCTCGACGTGGAGACCCTGTCCTCGCTCGAGGACGCGCTGCTCGACTTCCCCGGCTGCGCCGTGGTCACCTCGCACGACCGGTGGTTCCTCGACCGCGTCGCGACCCACATCCTCGCCTGGGAGGGTGACGCGGAGGACCCGGCCAACTGGTTCTGGTTCGAGGGCAACTTCGCGGCCTACGAGGAGAACAAGATCGAGCGTCTCGGCATCGAGGCCGCCCGCCCGCACCGGGTCACGCACCGGCGCCTGACGCGCGACTGATCCGGGTGGAGGGCCGCGCCGACTACGTGCGGAGCTCCGACTCGGGGTGCCGTGTGACCAGGTGGTCGGCGATGGTGTCGAAGACGCGCCCCACGGCCGCGAAGTCGGCCTCGGGCACGAGGTCGACCACGTTGCGCCGCACGCTCTCGACGTGGCACGGAGCGGCCTTGACCAGGAGCGCGTAGCCCGTCTCGGTCATGGTCGCGATGACCCCACGACCGTCCTCCGGGGTGGTGCCGCGGGTGACGTAGCCGGCCGCCTCCATCCGGGCGACCGTGTGCGTGACCCGACTGCGGGAGTGGGCCATGGCATCGGCCAGCTGGGCCATCCGCATCGCCCGGCCGGGGCGCTCGGAGAGGCGCACCAGCACCTCGTACTCGTTGAGCGACATGCTGAACTCACGTCGCAGGTCGTCGTCGAGACGTTCCAGCAGCAGCGTCATGCCCATCATCAGGGCGCGCCACGAATGCTGCTGGGAGTCGTCGAGCCAGCGAGGTTCCCCCGTCACGGTCATGGCGCCAGCCTAGTTGGAACCCCCGTGGCCGGGGGACCCGGTCGTGCTCAGCCCATGCGCTCCAGGATCATGGCCATGCCCTGGCCGCCGCCGACGCACATGGTGATGAGTCCGGTCGACTTGTCGTGCCAGTCGAGGCTGTTGAGCATCGTGTTCTGGAGGCGCGCGCCGGTCATGCCGAAGGGGTGGCCGACCGCGATCGCGCCGCCGTTGACGTTGAGCCGGTCGAGGTCGATGCCGAGGTCCTGGTAGGACGGCACGACCTGGGCCGCGAAGGCCTCGTTGATCTCGACGAGGTCGATGTCGCCGATGCTCATCTGGGCGTACTTCAGGGCGTTCCTGGTCGCCTCGACGGGGCCGAGGCCCATGATCTCGGGGGAGAGGCCCGAGACTCCGGTGGACACGATGCGGGCCAGTGGCGTGAGGCCGAGCTCGGCAGCCTTGGCGTCCGACATGATCACGACAGCGGCGGCGCCGTCGTTGAGCGCACAGCAGTTGCCGGCGGTGACGACGCCGTCCGGGCGGAAGACCGGGTCGAGGCCGGCGATGGCGTCGTAGGTCACCCCAGCGCGGGGGCCGTCGTCCTGGGCGACGACCGAGCCGTCGGCGAGCGTGACCGGGGTGATCTCGCGCGCCCAGAAGCCGTCGGCGATCGCCTTCTCGGCGAGGTTCTGCGAGCGGACCGCGAACTCGTCGAGCTCGCGGCGGTCCAGGCCGCGCATGCGGGCGACGTTCTCGGCCGTTTGGCCCATCGCGACGTAGATGTCGGGGAGGTGGCCGTCCTCGCGCGGGTCGTGCCAGTCCCGGCCGCCCTTGGCGTACTCGTCGGTGCGCGCCTCGGCGTCCTCGAAGAGCGGGTTGCGCGTGCCGGGGATGTGGTCGGAGGTGCCCTTGGCGAACCGCGAGACGGTCTCCACGCCGGCCGAGACGAAGATGTCGCCCTCGCCCGCCTTGATGGCGTGGAAGGCCATCCGGCTGGTCTGCACCGAGGAGGAGCAGTAGCGGGTGATGGTCGCGCCGGGCACCTCGAGGCCCAGGAGGGTGGTGACCACGCGCGCCATGTTGTTGCCCGACTCGCCGCCGGGCAGGCCGCAGCCGAGCAGCAGGTCCTCGATGGTGGCCGGGTCGAGGTCGGGGATCTTGTCGAGTGCGGCCTGCACGATGAGGGCGGTGAGGTCGTCGGGTCGGAAGTCCTTGAGCGAGCCCTTGTTGGCGCGGCCGATGGGGGAGCGTGCTGCGGAAACGATCACTGCCTCGGGCATGGAGAACTCCGGTTACTCGTCGGACACTGTCTTCGGGGCACTTTAGTCCGCGCCTAGGTCGCGTCCGCTCCCAGCCCGGCCAGCAGCTCCTCGACGCTGTCGCCGACGAACCGACGACGGCGGCGTGGGGGAAGCATGAGGGAGGCGAGCAGCACGCCGTCCAGCGCTGCCACGAGCGTCTCGGCCGACGCGCCGCCGTCCTTGCCGGCGCCGCTCATCACCCCACGCACCATGGCCACGAGGTCCTCGCGCCACAGGGTGAACCGCTCGGCCAGCCCGGGGTCACGGGTCGCGGCGACGGTGAGCTCGAGTCGCGCCGCCAGCAGGTCGGGCTGGTCGAGCCAGCGGGAGAAGAGACGGGACACCTCGGCGACCGCCGCCTCGTGGTCCCCGGGACAGGTGGCGAGCCGGGTCCCGAGCGCGGACACGTCGGCGCCCAGCCGTTCGGCCACGAAGTCGCCGAGCGCTCCGAGGAGTGCGTCGCGGGAGCGGTAGTAGGCCGAGCAGCTTCCCTCCGACAGGCCGGCCTCGCGGTCGACCGCGCGGTGGGTGAGTCCGCGGTTGCCCTGCCTGGCCAGGACGGTGGTGGCCGCCGTGAGGATCTCGCGACGGCGGGGGGAGAGCTCCCCGGTCGCTGGGCCCACGGTGCTGCCTCGCCTTCTGCCGCGCGTGTCGTAGGTGGTGACGCAGGACACTACCGGGCCGACTTGCCATGGCGGCGCGGCGGAGTATTCTTCTACATGCGTAGAAGTTCTACGTTTGTAGAAAGGAACCGATCATGCAGCTCATCGACCCCACTGCCGCCCTCGCCCTCCTGGTCGTCGTCGGCATCGCCGCCCTCGCCGCAGTCGCCCTTGCCGCGGTCGCGCTCCCCTCGACCCTCTCCGTGACCCGTCGCGACCGCCAGGACCGCCACGAGTCCATCCCGGCCTACTACGGTCGCCTGCACTTCGCCCACTGAGCGAGCGGGGCCCACGCCCCGATCTGCCACGCTCGCCCGATCCATCGTCTGCGACGATGGGGTGTGCGACACCTCTACCGCTGCCCCCTCCGATGGGCCGACCTCGACCTCCTGGGGCACGTCAACAACGTCACCTACGTCGACTACCTCCAGGAGGCGCGGGTCGACATGTTCCGCACCCACGCCCCGGACAGTCGCGCGGACGACCTGGCCGAGGGCGTGGTGGTCGTGCGCCACGAGGTCACCTACGTCTCGTCGTTGACCTTCTCCTTCGAGCCGGTCGCGATCGAGTGCTGGGTCACCGAGATCCGTGCCGCGAGCTTCACGATGGCCTACGAGGTCTTCGCCGAGGACGAGGCCGGCGAGCGCACGGTCTACCTGCGCGCCCGCACCGTCTTGACGCCGTACGTCTTCGCCACCGAACGTCCGCGACGCCTCCACGCCGAGGAGAAGGCGTCGCTGTCCCGCCTCCTCGAACCGGACGCGCCCGTCCGCCCCCCGCAGCACCCCGACGTGGTCGAGGTGCCCGGTGGTGCGTACGCCGTCCACGTCCGCTTCAGCGACGTCGACGTCTACGGCCACGTCAACAACGTGAAGTACTTCGAGTACTTCCAGGAGGCCCGGATCCAGCTGATGGTCGATCAGGGCCGCGAGCTCGGGGACGGCTACCACCTCGTCGTCGCGCAGACCGACGTCGACTACAGGCGGCCGATCCTCTTCCGCCCGGAGCCCTACGACTGCCGGACGTGGGTCTCCCGGATCGGGAGCAGCTCGGTGGTCTTCGAGTCGGTGGTGCGCGACGGTGACCAGGTGCTGGCCCGGGCCCGCGTCGTCGGGGTGTGCATGGACAACGAGACTGGACGGCCGACCCCGGTGCCGGACGCGTTCCGCGCCTTCGTCGCACGCTAGCTCTCGTCGCCGGCGTCCTCACTCCAGCGTGTTGACCATGAACTGGGCCGCGTGGGTCACGTAGTCCCAGAACCGCTCGTCCTGCTCGGGCGTGAGGTCGGCCGCGTCGAGCCCGGCACGGAAGTGCACCAGCCAGCGCTGGGCGGCCGCGGGCGTGACCTGGAAGGGCGCGTGCCGCATCCGCAGGCGCGGATGCCCGCGAGTGTCGCCGTAGGTCGTCGGGCCGCCCCAGTACTGGATGAGGAAGAGCGTGAAGCGCTCCTCGGCGGGCCCGAGGTCCTCCTCGGGGTACATCGGGCGCAACAGCTCGTCCGTCGCGACGCCTGCGTAGAAGCGATGGACGATGGTGCGGATCGTGTCGGCACCACCGATCTCGTCGAAGAACGTCGTGCTCATGCCTCTGCCTCCGCCTGGGCCGGGCCCTCCGCGGGCGGCTGCTGGTCCTCGTCGCTGGACTGTGGCGCGGGGCGCTCGTCCTCACGCATCCACACGACGCGTTGGGCGAAGGGGATCTCGATGCCCTCGTGGTCGAAACGAGCCTTGATCCGCTGTCGCATCTCGCGCGCCACGGCCCACTGCTCCAGCGGCGCGGTCTTCATCGCCACACGTACGACGACGGCGTCGGCGCCGAGCTCCTGCACGCCCCACACCGACGGCGCCTCGATGACGCGGCCCGTGAAGTCCTCGTCCTCCCACAGCCCACGGCCCACATCAGCCAGCACCCGCTGCACGTGCGCAAGGTCCTCGCCGTAGGCGACGCCGATGTCGAGGACGGTGCGCGCCCAGTTCTGGCTCATGTTGCCCACGCGCAGGATCTCGCCGTTGCGGACGTACCAGACGGTGCCGTTGACATCGCGCAACCGGGTGACTCGCAGGCCCACGGCCTCGACGGTGCCGAGGGCCTCGCCGAGGTTGACCTCGTCGCCGACGCCGTACTGGTCCTCGAAGATCATGAAGATCCCCGACAGGAAGTCCTTCACCAGCGCCTGCGAGCCGAAGCCGAGCGCCACGCCGATGATTCCGGCGCTGGCGATCAGCGGGGCGATGTCGTAGCCCAGCTCGGACATGGCCATCAGTGCGATGACGGTGAAGACCACGCCCGAGACGATGCTCTTGAGGAGCGAGCCCATCGTGGCCGCCCTCTGGACCCGCCGGGTCTGTCCCACGTCGTCGCCCACGTTGAACGCGGCTCCCACCCGGCCGCCGGCGATCCTGCGGCTGAGGCGGGTGGGGAGCACACCGGTCCCGGCGCGCCTGATGATGCGGTCGATGAGGCGGTGGAGCACCCACCGGATCAGGAGTCCGATGAGGATCAGTCCCGCCAGGGCGCTCGGCTTCCCGACGATCCAGTCCGAGATCGTGGCGAGCGGTTGGCTGCCGGTCTGCTCCAGCACCCAGGTGCAGATGTTCTCGTCGGTCGAGCAGGTCATGAGGGTGTTGGTCCGGCTCCCGGAGACCTCGGTCACAGTGACGAACGGGGCGAAGAGGGGGTGAGGCATGCCGGCCAGTATGGGCGATACCCTTCTGCTCGTGACCACGCCCGTCAGCTCACCCCAGACTCCTCGGCGCTCGTCCTCGCACGCCCGCGCCCGTCACCTCCGGCGTGCAGCGGTGCTCGCCACCGTGCCGGCGCTGGTGCTCCTGGCCACGCCGGCCCACGCCGACATGCCCGACGGCTGGGCACCGGTCACCGACGTCAACGACCTGCACGCCCTCCTGCTCCTCGTGGGGGGCCCGCTGCTGCTCTTCGTGCTGATCGTGCTCGCGGTCTACCTGCCGGTCATGGTCCGCGGTGAGAAGCTGCTGCCCGACCACTCGGCCGGCCCGGCCCGGTGGATCGGCGGGCCCCGCCAGGGGATCGCCGAGCTTCCGGCAGCAGACGGCGACGACTCGCGGGCCGGTGGCGCACGTGGCAGCTGGTGAGCCGCTGAGCGAGGCCGACCGCCTCTCCCTCGACCGGGCCATCCGGCTCGCCGAGCAGGCGTGCCGCTTCGAGTTCTCCGTCTACGTCGGCCCGGCCGAGGGCGACGACACCCGTGCGTGGGCCACGCGCCTGCACAACCGGCTCGTCGCTCCCGCGCGGAGCGTGCTGATCCTGGTCGACACGGGCCGCCGGGTCACCGAGGTCGTCACGGGCGGCGACGTACGCCTTCATCTCAGCGACGCCGAGGTCGAGCTGGCCGTCCTGGCGATGTCGTCGGAGTTCGGCGCGGGCAACCTGCTCGCCGGGCTCGAGCGCGGGATCGCGATGCTCGCCGAGCACGCGCGTCCCCAGAACACCCTCCACGCCTGACACCGACCGGGCCCATCTGTCCGGTCTGAAACGCCGACCGGGCGCATCTGTCCGGACTGAAACGCCGACCGGGCGCTTCTTTCCCCGACGAAGGGAAGGAAGCGCCCGGTCGGCGTTCGTCACGGGAACTGTGTGCCCGCTCAGCTGGCGTCGTGCTCCTGGGCGGCGAGGGCCCGGGCGATCTCGGCCCGCGCCTCGCCGACGTAGCGCTGCGCGCTCTTGGGGGCGTGGTTGTCGGCGAGCCACTCGTCGAGGCGCGCCAGCGTGGCCGCCGAGCCGAGCGGCCGGGGGAAGCCGTACTCGAGCACGGCCGAGGCCTTGTGGAAGCCGAGCGTGTCGATCAGCGTGTCCGCGGCAGCGAGGAACTTCTCGAGGTAGGGCTCGAGGACGTCCTCCTGGCCGAAGCGGAAGATCGACAGCGACATCTCGCGCATCGTCTCGTTGGGCGTGGCCGGGTCGACGATCGCGTTCCAGCCGGCCTCCTTGGCCTCCGCCGTCGGCTGGGCGACGCGCGCCGCGGCCGCCGCCTCCTGCCCCGAGATGGTCTTGTCGACGTCGAGCTCGGCGTCGATCTCGGCGTCGCCGAAGCGTCCGGTCTTGGCCAGAGCGGTGATCAGCGTCCAGCGCATGTCCTGGTCGATGGCCAGACCCTCGACGGTGAACGACCCGTCCAGGAGGCCGATCAGCTCACCGAGCGCGTCATCGCTGTGGGCGGCAGCGGCGTAGGACCGAGCGAAGGTGAGCTGGTGGTCGCTGTCGGGCTCGGCAGCCAGCAGCAGCCCGCGCAGGCCCGACTCCCACGTGGCCCGGAGTGCCTCGCGGCGGGCCGGGTCGGAGTAGAGGTTCACCGCCAGGGCGGTGGAGGCGGGGATGCGGGTGACGGCCCACGCGTCAGACTCCCGGCCGATGTTGGCGAGCACCAGGTCGACCCAGTCGTGGGTGCGCATCTCACCGTCGCGCGTCATGTCCCAGGTCGCGCCCCACACGAGCGCGCGCGGGAGCGAGTCCTCGAAGGTGGAGAGCGCCGAGATCGCGGTGGCGAGCGAGCGCTCGTCGAGGCGGATCTTGGCGTAGGCGTGGTCCTCGTCGTTGAGCAGCAGGAGCGCCGGCTGCTTCACGCCGACCAGCTCCGGGACGTCGGTGCTGGCGCCCTCGACGTCGATCTCGAGGTAGTCGCGGCGCACCAGGCGAGGTTCGCCGCTCCCGTCGGACACCGCGTCGTAGAGGCCGATGCCGAGACGGTGGCGCCGCAGCGTCGGCCAGTCGGGGTGGGCCGTCTGGGCCACGGCGAAGGAGCCGTACGTGCCGTCGGCGTCGAGCGCGAAGCTCGGCGCGAGCGTGTTGACGCCGGCGGTCTGCAGCCACTCCTGGGCCCAGCTCTGCAGCTCGCGACCGGAGGACTTCTCGAGCGTGGCGAGCAGGTCCTTGAACTCCGGGTTGCCGAACTCCCACTCCTTGAAGTAGGCGCGCAGGCCCTCGAGGAAGGGGTCGAGGCCCACCCACGCGACGAGCTGCTTGAGCACCGATGCGCCCTTGGCGTAGGTGATCATGTCGAAGTTGACCTCGACGGCGTGCAGGTCGACGTTGTCGGCCGCGATCGGGTGCGTCGAGGGCAGCTGGTCGGCGCGATAGCCGGTCTGCTTGCGGGCGTTGGCGAAGCCGGTCCAGGCGTCGTCGAACTCGGTGGCGTTGGCCTCGCACCAGTAGCAGGCCCACTCCGCGAACGACTCGTTGAGCCAGAGGTCGTCCCACCACCTCATGGTGACCAGGTCGCCGAACCACATGTGGGCCATCTCGTGGGTGATCACCGAGGCGCGGAACTCGAAGAACGAGCGGGCCTGTCGGCTGCGGGGGAGGTACTCGTCGCGCAACGTGACGCACCCGGCGTTCTCCATGGCGCCGGCGTTGTACTCCGGGACGTAGAGCTGGTCGTACTTCCCGAAGGGGTAGGGGTAGTCGAACTGCTCCTCGAAGAACGCGAAGCTCTGCTTGGTGAGCGTGACCAGCGCGGCCGTGTCCATGTGCTCCTTGACGGACTGGCGGCAGTAGTGGCCCAGCGGGATGGTGCCGAACTTGCCCTCGTAGGTGTCGAACTCACCGTGGTACTCGCCGGCGACGATGGCCGTGATGTAGGTCGACATCTTCTTGGTGGTCGGGAAGCTCCACACCGAGGAGCCGTCGCCGGCGTCCGTCGGTTCCGGGGTGGCGGCGTTGGAGACGACCACCCAGTGCGAGGGGGCCGTCACGGTGAAGGTGAAGACCGACTTGAGGTCGGGCTGCTCGAAGGTGGTGAACACGCGGCGGGCGTCCGGCACCTCGAACTGGCTGTAGAGGTAGACCTTGTCGTCGACCGGGTCGACGAAGCGGTGCAGGCCCTCGCCGGTGTTGGAGTAGGCGCAGTCGGCGGTGACGACCAGCGTGTTGGTGGCCGCCAGGTCATCGAGGGCGATGCGGTGGTCGACGTACGCCGTCGCGGGGTCGAGGCTGCGTCCGTTGAGGGTGATCTCACGGACGTGCGGCGCGACCAGGTCGGCGAAGGTGCTCGCCCCCGGCTCGCGGCAGGTGAACTCGAGGGTGGTGACGGAGCCGAAGGTGTCGTGCTCGGGCGCGGTGGCGCCGGTCAGGTCCAGGTCGACGGTGTACGCCGTGACGTCGAGGAGGGCGGCGCGAGTGGCCGCCTCGTCGCGGGTGAGATTGGTTCCAGGCATGGGCGCATCCTGCCACCGAGACCGGGAATAGCCGCGCTCGGCGAACACTTGGGCCTGACATGGCTACTGCTGACCTGTGGTTCGACCCGCTCTGCCCGTTCGCCTGGATCACCTCGCGCTGGATCCGCGAGGTCGAGCAGGTCCGTGACGTCGACGTGCAGTGGCACGTGATGTCCCTGGCCTACCTCAACCGGGACAAGGACATCCCCGACGACTACCGCGAGATGCTCACCGGCACGGAGAAGCCGGTCCGGGTCGCGATCAAGATCGCGCAGGAGCACCACAACGCCACGCTGGGCGAGTGGTACACCGCGATCGGGACGCGTCGCCACAACAACGGCGAGGACCTCGACCGCGAGACGGTGATCGCCTCGTTGGCCGACGTCGGCCTGCCGGCCGACCTGATCGAGGCGTGGGACGACGAGTCGCTCGACGATGCCGTGGCGAAGAGCCACCACGAGGGCATGGACGCCGTCGGTGACGACGTCGGCACTCCGACCATCCACATCAACGGATCGGCCTTCTTCGGGCCGGTGCTCTCCAAGATCCCGCGCGGCGAGGAAGCCGGCGAGCTGTGGGACGGCGCCGTCGCCGTCGCGAAGTTCCCCTACTTCTACGAGCTCAAGCGCTCGCGCACGGGCGACCTCGACTTCAGCTGATCCCGGGGGCGCCGCCGGCCGCCCGGTCCGCCAGCTCGGTGCCGGCGGCGTCGTAGAGGCCGACGACGGCGGCGCGGCCCTCCAGCTGCACGGCCTCCTCGTCGTACCTCGTGACCGCGGTCACGGATCCGCCGAAGGCGCTGTCGCGGAGTCGCTCGAGGGCAGCGGCGTTGCTGCCGTGGAAGGGCATCGCCAGGACGACGAAGCGGACCGTGCCCTCGTCGGAGACGCGCTCCCAGAAGATCGGGTCGGTGGCGTCGCCCTCGACGACGGTGAAGCCCTCCGACGCGAGATCGGCGACCCGGGCGACGTCCGTGTCGACACCGACCACGCGGAGCCCGTATCCGTCGGTGAGCCTGCGACATGCCGCACGCCCCAGCCGTCCCATGCCCAGCACCAGTGCATCGGCGTGGCGCAGGTCGATCGGGAGCTCCTCCTCGTGCAGTCGACGGGGGTCCGAAGGGACGCGCGACGCGGAGGCGGAGAACCGCTCGATGCCGGCACCCACGATCGAGGCGAGGACGAAGCTCAGGGCCACCGCGGTCGACAGCACGACGAGCAGGTCGGGTGCCAGCACGTCGGCCGCCGTCCCCGCCACGACGACGATGAGGGCGAACTCGGAGAAGCTGGCGAGTGAGCCCGCGGCGCGGGTCGCCGTACGGACCCGGAAGCCGCACGCGCGCAGGAGCAGGGCGAAGAGCACCGCCTTGACCGGGACCAGCGTCAGCAGGAGGAGCGCCAGCCCCACGGTCGTCGGATCAGGGGTGCCGTGCAGCCCCACCGAGAGGAAGAAGGCGACGAGCAGGAGCTCCTTCACCGAGAAGATGGACTTCGCCATCTCCTCCGCGCGCGGCGACGGAGCCATCAGGATGCCCATCGTGAGGGCGCCGAGGTCGCCCTTGAGGCCGGCGGCCTCGAAGAGCGCGTAGCCGGGCACCACGGCGAGCACGACGGCCATCAGTGGCAGCAGCTCGTCGTGGTCGAGCTTCTCGAGCAGGGGACGCAACCACCACGTCGCCGGCACGAGCGCCAGGAGCGCCGGAGCCCACCAGCTCGGCGCCTGCCCCTCCACGGCCGCGAGGGCGCCCACGGCGACCAGGTCCTGCACCACCAGGATCCCGATCGTCGTCCGCCCGTGCAGCGAGCGGGTCGCGTTCTGCTCCTCCAGCAGCTTGACGGCCACCACCGTGCTGGAGAAGGACAACGCCAGTGCGACGAGCACCAGGTCGGTGCGGTCCGCGTCGGCGAGGACGGCCACGCCGAGCGCCCCTGCGACCGCGAGCACGCCCACGGCCAGGGCGGTGCTGCACAGCACGTGCACGACACCCACGCCGAGGACCTCGCGCCTCGCCAGCACCCGGACGTCGAACTTGAGGCCGATGGCGAACAGCAGCAGCAGGACGCCGAGCTCCGCGAGCGAGTCGAGGGTCGCCGAGCCCTCCACTCCCAGCCCGGCCAGCACGAAACCAGCGACGAGGAAGCCGACCAGCGGCGGCACCCGCAGCGCGTGGCCGAGGAGTCCGCCGGCGGCCGCGACGGACAGCATCAGCACCAGGTCGTGCGACATGGCACCTCCCGCCGTACGTCAGCACCCACAGCCTAGGTGGCCGGGCGACCGTCCACGCCCGTACCGCCGCGAAAACGTGGCGCGGCCCTCACTAGGCTTGCGTCCATGACTCGTGTCCTGTCGGCCGTTGCGTGGCCCTACGCCAACGGCCCGCGCCACATCGGCCACGTCGCCGGCTTCGGCGTGCCCTCCGACGTGTTCAGCCGCTACATGCGGATGGCCGGCCACGACGTGCTCATGGTCTCCGGCACCGACGAGCACGGCACCCCGATCCTCGTCACCGCCGACCAGCTGGGCGTGAGGGCGAAGGACCTCGCCGACCAGAACAACGCGATCATCGTCCAGGACCTCGCCGACCTGGGCCTGTCCTACGACCTCTTCACCCGCACCACGACCGGCAACCACTACGGCGTCGTGCAGGAGATGTTCCGCGTGTGCCTGGCCAACGGCTACATGGTCGAGCAGACCACGCTGGCCGCGATCAGCCCGTCGACCGGGCGCACGCTGCCCGACCGCTACATCGAGGGCACCTGCCCGATCTGTTCGTACGCCGACGCCCGCGGCGACCAGTGCGACAACTGCGGCAACCAGCTCGATGCCACGGAGCTGATCAACCCGCGCTCGAAGATCAACGGCGAGACGCCGTCGTTCGTCGACACCCAGCACTACCTCCTCGACCTGCCGGCGCTCGCCGACGCCCTCAAGGTGTGGCTCGACGAGCGCGAGGCCGAGGGGCACTGGCGGCCCAACGTCATCAAGTTCTCCCAGAACATCCTCAAGGAGATCCGGCCGCGGGCGATGACCCGCGACATCGACTGGGGAATCCCGGTGCCGGGGTGGGAGGACCAGGCCACCAAGCGTCTCTACGTCTGGTTCGACGCGGTCATCGGCTACCTCTCCGCCTCCATCGAGTGGGCCCGGAGGTCCGGTGACGACGATGCGTGGCGCGCCTGGTGGAACGACCCCGAGGCGTTGTCCTACTACTTCATGGGCAAGGACAACATCGTCTTCCACTCGCAGATCTGGCCCGCCGAGCTGCTGGCCTACAACGGGCAGGGATCGCGAGGCGGCGAGCCGGGGGCCTACGGCGTGCTCAACCTGCCCACCGAGGTGGTGTCGTCGGAGTACCTCACGATGGGCGACCAGCAGTTCTCCACCTCGCGCGGCCACGTCCTCTACGTCGGCGACTTCCTGGCCCGCTACGGCCCCGACCCGCTGCGCTACTTCATCTGCGCGGCCGGCCCCGAGACCTCCGACGCCGCCTTCACGTGGGCCGACTTCGTGACCCGCAACAACTCCGAGCTGGTGGCCGGCTGGGGCAACCTGGTCAACCGCACCGCCACGATGGTCGCCAAGAGCTTCGGCGAGGTCCCGCCGTGCGGTGATCTCGAGGAGGTCGACGAGGCGGTCCTGGCCGCCGTACGCGGGGGCTTCGAGTCGGTCGGTGACCTGCTCGGTCGCCACCGGCTGCGCGCCGCGACGGCCGAGGCGATGCGGATCGTCGGCGAGGTGAACAAGTACGTCACGCTCACCGAGCCCTACAAGATGAAGGACGAGTCACAGCGCGAGCGGCTTGCCACCGTCCTGCACGTGGCCGTCCAGTGCGTCAGCGACTGCAACACCCTCCTGGCGCCGTTCCTGCCGCACGCAGCCAACCAGGTGCACCTGGTGCTGGGCGGCACTGGCGAGTTCGTGCCGATGCCGCGCATCGAGCAGGTCGACGAGCTCGACCCCGACAACGGCGCGGGCCTGGTGTCCTACCCGGTCATCACCGGCGACTACACGAGCACGCCGCGGTGGGAGTCACGACCGGTGACGGTCGGTGCGACGGTCGGGAAGCCGTCGCCGATCTTCACCAAGCTCGACCCGGCGATCATCGACGAAGAGCTCGCCCGCGTCAGTGGGTGATGTCGAGCTCCGGGTGGCCCGGTCCGACTCCTCGGGGTCGGTCCGGCTTCTCGCGGCCCACGAGCTCGTCGACCACAACGCCGACCTCGACGCCGGTTGGTGGTTCGAGAAGGACCTCGAGCACCACCTCTAGGCTGGGCGCATGTCTGCCGAGATGTATCTCCCCCACTTCGTCGTGAAGCAGAAGCTCACCCTCATGATCAACCGCTACGAGATCTCGGAGTCCGACGCCGCCGGCAACCCGACGCGGTTGATGGCGCTGGCGGAGCAGAAGCGGCTCGCCTTCAAGGAGCAGGTCACCTTCTACTCCGACGCCGGCAAGTCGCGGCCCGTTTTCGGCTTCAAGGCTCGCAAGAAGCTCGACCTCAACGCCGGCTATGACATCACCGACGAGTCGGGTGCGCAGATCGGCTACTTCAAGAAGGACTTCGGAGCCTCGCTGCTGCGCTCGACCTTCCACATCGAGGGTCCCGGCTTCGCCGGCACGGGCCAGGAGCGCAACCAGCTCGTCGCCCTCGTCCGCCGCTTCACCGAGCTCGACTTCCTGCCGATCCACTTCGACTTCGTCGACTCCTCGGGCCAACCGCTGTTCTCGGTGGAGCGCAAGATGTCGATCGGTGACCGCTACCGGGTCACGGTCCCCGACCAGCGCGTCGACTTCCGGGTCGCGGCCGCGGTCGCGGTCGGCCTCGACGCCCTGATGTCGCGCTGAGCCCGGTCGTCGTGATCTATCCGGAGGTCCGAGCGGCCATTGCGGCCGATGACAGCCCCCAGCTGAGTGCGCCCGGGTTCGACATCGGTGCCCACCGCGAACAGGTCCGCCTGGCCAGCCTGCGCGAGCCCCGCGAGGACGTCGCCTCGGTCGAGGACGTCGACGCAGACGGCGTACGGTGCCGGCTCTACACCCCTGACGACTCGCTCGCGGGGCTGGTGGTGCACGCCCACGGTGGCGGCTTCGTGCTCAACGACATCGACGTGCACGACGCGATCTGCCGCCGGATGGCCAACCGCGGTCGACGGTCGGTGCTCAGCATCGACTACCGCCGCCCGCCCGAGCACCCGTTCCCGGCCGCCCCCGACGACCTCGACACTGTGGTCGGCTGGCTGCGACGAGAGGGGCCCGCGGGTCCCTACGCCGCCCACGGCGACTCCGCCGGCGCGAACCTGGCCCTGGTCGCCGCGCTGCGCAACCCGGGGTTCTTCCGCGTGGTCGCGCTCGTCTACCCCTTCCTCGACCCCAGCAACGGCTTCGGCTCGTGGGCGGAGGGGGCCGCGTCAGGCTTCGACCCGTCCGAAGCGAGCTGGTACTGGGAGCAGTACGCCCGATCCGTGGCCGACCACGACGACCCCGACCTGGCGCCCCTGCTCTCCGACCGGCTGCACACCCTGCCGCCGACGTTCGTGGCGACGGCCGAGCACGACCCGCTGCGCGATGAGGGAGAGGAGCTGGCCCGGCTGGTCGCCGGGACCGGAGTCGAGACCGTCGCCATCCGGTGCCTGGGCCAGACCCACGGCTTCTGGCGGCACGCCCACTTCACGGCGTCGGAGCCGCTGGTCCGGCAGGTCGCCGGCTGGCTCGACCAGCACCTCGCCTGAGTGACTCTGCCAAACTTTCCCCATGCGCGTTCACCTGGGCTCCGACCATGCCGGCCTCGAGCTGAAGGATCACCTCACCGCGTGGTTGCTCGACCACGACTACGAGGTGGTCGACCACGGTCCGTTCGTCTACGACGCCCTCGACGACTACCCCGTGTTCTGCCTCCGCGCCGGCGAGGGCGTGGTGGGGGACC